>JANWYM010000794.1 GCA_025055355.1 Abditibacteriales bacterium | reverse complement strand
GCGCGTTTAAGTTGCACGCGGCGGCGCTCTTCGGGGTCTTGGATGTTCTCGCCCGCTTTGAAGATGCCCGACCCGACGAAGATGGCTTCCGCGCCCAACTGCATCATCAATGAAGCGTCGGCAGGCGTCGCCACCCCGCCCGCCGAAAAGTTCGGCACGGGCAGGCGCAGCGGCTTGCCCTCGGCGAGGTTCTTCTTGTTGGTCTCGTGGACTTCGCGCACGAGTTCGTAGGGCGCGCCCAGGTTCTTCGCTTCGGTCATCAACTCCTCTTCGGGCATCAGGGCGATTTTGCGGATGCCGTCCATCACCGCGCGCATGTGCCGCACGGCTTCGACGATGTTGCCGCTGCCCGCCTCGCCCTTCGTGCGAATCATCGCCGCCCCCTCACCGATGCGCCGCAGCGCCTCGCCCAAGTCGCGGCAGCCGCACACGAACGGCACGCGGAACTTGTGCTTGTCTATATGGAACTGCTCGTCGGCGGGCGTCAGCACCTCGCTCTCATCAATGAAGTCCACGCCTAACGCTTCGAGAATCTGCGCCTCCGCGAAATGCCCGATGCGGCACTTCGCCATGACAGGGATGTCATAAGCCGCCTCCTTGAGCGCGGTCATAATCTCCTTGATTTTGAGTGGGTCCGCCATACGCGCGACGCCGCCCTCTTTGCGGATGTCGGCTGGCACGCGTTCCAGCGCCATCACCGCCACCGCTCCCGCCTCGGCGGCAATCAACGCCTGATCCGCGCTCGTCACGTCCATAATCACTCCGCCGCGCAGCATCTCGGCGAGGCCGACTTTGTTTCTCCAGGTGGATTTTTCAACCATGGTGCGTGTCACCTCTCTTCTCTTTAGGACAAATGGGTAAGTCAGATCTCCCGCCGCCACGCCACCGCCCGCGCGATCGTCACCTGATCGGCGTAATCCAAATCACCGCCGACGGGCAAGCCCATCGCCAACTGCGTGACCTTAACGCCCAGCGGTTTCAACTCCCCGCTGAGGAACAGCGCGGTGGCATCGCCCTCAACGGTGGGGTTCATGGCGAGGATGACCTCCTTGACCGTTCCAGACTTCACGCGCTCGATCAGTTCGCGGACGCGCAGTTGGTCGGGCAGGACGCCTTCGATGGGCGAGAGCAGACCTTGCAGGACATGATACACGCCGCGAAACTCGCCGCTGTTTTCAATCGCCGTCAAATCGCGCGGGTCGGCGACCACGCAAATCACGCTCTGGTCGCGCCGCGCATCCTGACAAATCGGGCAGAGGTCTTCCTCGCTGAAGTTGAAGCATCGCTGACAGTAGCGGGTTTTGGCTTTGACCTCTAAAATCGCCGTCGCCAGCCGCTGGTTCTCCTCCTGCGACGCTCGCAGGATGTGAAACGCCAACCGCTGCGCCGACTTGGGACCGATGCCGGGTAATTTCTCTAATTGCTCAATCAGTTGGGCGAGGGGGCGAGCGTAACGCACGACAGAAGCGTTGCGGGTTGGCAGGTTAGCACGTTGGCACGTTGGCAGGTTGAACCTTCCAACGTTCTAACGTTCCAACGTGCTAACGTGCCAACGTTCCAACCTGTCATCAGAACAGCCCAGGGATGTTCACCCCCGGCGGCAGACCGGCGACGGCGGACATGCGCTCGACTTTGCGCTCTTCGGCGCGGTGGAGGGCTTCGCGGACGGCAGAGACGACGAGGTCTTGGAGCATTTCCACATCGCTGGGGTCTACCACCTGCGGGTCAATGTGGATCTCGAGCAGTTCGCCCATCCCGTTGGCGATGGCTTTGACCATGCCGCCACCAGCGGAGGCTTCGATGCGCTCCTTCTCCAATTCCTCCTGCGCGCGCGCCGCCTCGCGCTGCATCTTCTCCATCATCTGCTGGGCTTGTTTCACTAAGTTTTGGGGCAACATGAACTCACTCTCCTTTGGGTTGGTCG
>JANWYM010000793.1 GCA_025055355.1 Abditibacteriales bacterium | reverse complement strand
CTCCGCACGTTGGGGATTGCTCCCCTCCGCTCACAATGACACTTTCACACGGCGGGGATTGCTTCGCTCCACTCGCAATGACAGGCATTTTCGAAGGAAAGGGCAGAACGCGAAAGTTCAGAAAATCGTCACTCGCAACTCCTCACCTTGGCAGAATGTCAAAAAAGTGACTTCATCCTCGTAGGGGGAAGGAACATGACGCGATGGCAACGACCCTTGCTGTGCTTGATGCTGCTCGCCACATTCTTTGTGGGTGTCCGCCAGCGCGGCGTCACGGGAGCGGAGACCGCCGCCGCACGCATCTTCCAAGCCGCGCAACCCGTCTACCGGAGCCTGACGGCGGAACAGAAACTGAGAGCCTGCTTCGGCTTCGACGCCGCAGAGAAGGCAGAGATCCGCCTGACGCCGAACTTCGACCGACCAGGATTTCCCGTCGGGCGCATGAGCGCGGAGCAGAAGGAGATGGCGCTCAAGTTGCTGCAGTCCGCGCTGTCAGAGCGGGGCTGGAAGAAAATCAAAGGCATCATGGACCAGCCGCGCAATCAGGGAGCCCAGAACTGGGATTACTGCCTCGCCTTCTTCGGCGAACCGACAGAGAACGGTTCATGGGGCTTCCGCTGGGAAGGGCATCATGTGTCCATCACGATTGACATTATAAACGGCAAGGTCGGCAAGTTTCGCGCCGCTCTGCTCGGCTCCAACCCGATTGAGGGCAAGGTCGCCGACCCGCTGGCAACCGAAGCGCAACTGGGGAGGGACATCATCAGCCAACTCACCGACGAGCAGAAGCAGAAAGCCACTCTCGCGGCGGGCGCTGGCACCCTCGGCGCCGGGCCGATTCCCGCAAGACGGGAGGGTGGCGTGATGTTCAGTGAGTTGAGCACGACGCAACAAAAACTGGGCGAGCGCCTTATCGAAGAGACCCTCAACTACTTCCCACCAGAGATGACACACGCCCCGCGCGCCGTCATCCAGAAGGCGGGGGGAATTCAGGCGTGCCGATTCCTCCTTTTCCCTAAGGAGAACTTCTGGGCGGTGCGTGGTCCGGCGTTTGTGTGCGAATACAGCACCAGCACGGGGCATCCGCATCTGACGTTTCAGGCGGAGTAGAAATCCACTGCTGTTGTGCTATACTTCCTCTGTGCCTGAACTGATTTGTCGCGCGGAAAACATCGTGAAAGATTACCCGATGGGGCATCAGGTCGTCCACGCTTTGCGCGGCGTGACGCTGGAGATTCAGCAGGGCGATTACATCGCCATTATGGGACCGAGCGGCTGTGGGAAGTCCACTCTGCTCAACATCTTGGGCTGCGTCGAGCCACCGACCAGCGGCAAACTCTTCTACGAAGGGCGCGCGGTCAACGGTTTGAGCGATGCCGAATTGACACGGCTGCGGCTGCAGGCGATGGGCTTTGTGTTCCAGCGTTTTTTTCTGCTGCCGATGCTGACCGCAGAGGAGAACGTGATGCTGCCGATGATGGAGGCGGGCGTGCCGAAAGCGGAGCGCGTCGCGCGCGCGCGTGCGTTGCTGGATTACGTCGGACTCAGTCACCGCGCCCGACACAAGCCGTCGGAACTCAGCGGGGGCGAGATGCAGCGCGTCGCCATCGCCCGTGCCCTCGCCAATCGCCCCCAACTGCTGCTTGCCGACGAACCCACCGGTGAACTGGACGCCGCCACCGGCGCACAAATTGCCCAACTCTTTCGCCGCCTCAACGACGAAGGCATGACCATTGTGATGGTCACGCACAACGCTGAACTCGCCCAAACCGCCCGCCGCCTCCTGCACATGCGAGACGGACAAATCGTAGATGGTTGAGCGGTAGTCGCTGGCACGTTAGCACGTTGGCACGTTGGCAGGTTCAACGTTCTAACGTGCCAACCTGCCAACGTGCCAACGCTTCATGTCATTCCTGCTCGCTCTCCG
>JANWYM010000792.1 GCA_025055355.1 Abditibacteriales bacterium | reverse complement strand
ATCTTGATAACGGTCAAACGCCGCGATCAGTTGGAACGGCGCGATGAGGTTGACGGTCTGGGGTTCGTTGAAAACCCTATAGCGCGGGTCGTAGTAGCCATGGAACGCCCCGATCTCCTCGTTGAACTGACGCATGAGCCAGTAGTAAGTGTTCTGCCGCGCCCGGTTCTCCAAGTCCTCGGCATCCAATCCCAAGGCTTTCAGCCAATCCGACGTGTGGTTGAGCGAGGAGGTTAGACCCCACCCCTGAGGCGACACCGACGTAAAAGGTGATTTGACTTTCAACTTTCTCCCTCGACAAATATGAAATCGTCCTCGTCCTCGTCGTCGCCCTCGTTTTCGCACCTCACAAACCACCGACGACGAGGACGACTTTCTTGCGGCATGGTAAACCGCCGAAATGTCGTCCATCGCGCCGCGACGGCATCCGCGACGGCGTCCGATGACATACATAAAGACGATTGCGGCGGCGAAGGGGAGGCGACAAACAATAGGGGCGGTGCGTCCCTACCAGCCCTGCCAAAAGTGCCAGCGCAAATAATGCCAGCAATGAACCGTCCCTCCGCCCCACCTGCACGCGGAGCAGGAAAGGTTTGGCACGTTCCAACGTTTCAACGTGCCAACCTGCCAACCTGCCAACCCAATTCTCCTTCCTCTCAGGCAGAGCGAAGCGCAAAAGTTTAGTTCCCTCTCGTGCGCTTCTCTCCCCTCTGTCACGACGAGATTCTTCGCGCAGCGACGAATCTCGCGCGCTCATCAATCGCCCGCAAGTCAATCTTCAACCCCTCACACAAATCGGGACGGAACACTTCGCTCGCCACGACAGGCATTTGCGAGGAGAAGGCAAAACGCAAAAGTCTGGTTACCAAATAGACCGCAACTCATACACTCTCAACGCCACCACCCGCGCGCGCCCGCCTTTGCTGAAGAGGGACAGGGATTTGTTGTCCTCAGCGGGGTGCATCCCCATCGGCATGTAAACGCGCCCGTCGTTGCCGAAGATTTCGATGGAGACGCGGTCAACGAGGAGGCGCAGGCGAATCGTGCCGTTCGTGGGTTTCAACGGGGCTTGCTTGTCGGCGCAGCGCAGTGCTTGCGCTTGGACGTCATAGACGACAGGGACGCCGCGAATGATCAAGCCGATTTCGGTAGCCTCGCCGATGGAGATTTCCGCTGCGATGTCGAACAGTTCACCCCGGATGTTATAGAGCGGGTTGTCACCAGGGTTCAAAGTTAGGTCTTTCCATTCGTGCTTTTTCGTGCGCAGCGATTCTATCTCCCGCACGGGATTGGCGAACAAGCGCAGTCCTTCCTCCGTGGTCCGCAAGGTCAACTCGACGGGAAACGTCATCATCTGGTTGAACGGCATCCCCGGCATGTTGACCGTGCCCCACGCGATTTGAATGCGGCGTCCGTCGGCGGGCGGGATGTTGTTAAAGGTCTGCGAGGCGTAGAAGCAATTGCCGTAGTTAAAGGGATGTTTGCCCGATTCGGGGGTGAAGGTTTTGCCGTCGAATCTCCCGATGGAGTAACGGCCATCGGCGGCATAGACGATCCACTTGCGGTTGTTGGGGTCGCCGTCCACCGGCATCTCGAAAATCTCAGGACATTCGTAGTAGCCCTCAATGCGGCTCTGGAACGTCCATCGTTTCAAGTCGGGCGAGGTGTAGAACGCAATGCAGCGTTTGTCTTCCACCTCATCGTAAACCGCCATGACCCAATGCTGCCCCGGCTCGAACCATATAATCTTTGGGTCGCGCCCGCGATGCATGACGACAGGGTTGCCCTCGTACTCCGTAAACGTCCGCCCTCGATCTCGGCTGAACGCGATGCACTCGCCGCGCCCGGTGCTGGTGTAGGCAGCGACGATGACATCTTCATCACCCGCCTTGAATCCCGCCGTGTTCTTCACGTCCACCACCGCGCTGCCG
>JANWYM010000791.1 GCA_025055355.1 Abditibacteriales bacterium | reverse complement strand
CGGCGTGCGCCCGGAGTGGGTGCAGTTGTGCGCGGAGGCGATGCTGCTTGAAGAGCATACCAGCCAGCGAATTGAGAAAGGCTACGTCTATTACACCGCATCGAAGGCGCGGCGAGAGGTGATTTTCACCGACGCCTTGCGCGAGAAGGTGCGGGAAGCCATCGCGCGGGCGTGGCACGTCCTCGACGCGGGCGTCGTGCCCGACCCGGTGGCGGACGCCCGTTGCCCTGGCTGTGCCTTCTTCGCCCTATGCCAGCCGCATGAGGTCAAGTTCTTGGAGGGTAAAGGTCCGCCCCCACCGCAGCGCATTATCCCGCAGGATACGCTCGCCCGCACGGTCTATGTTGATGAGCAGGGCGCCAGTGTCCATAAACGCGGTGGGAAAATCGTCGTGGAGAAGACAGTGAACACGTCCCCTGACGTGCCAACCTCCCAACGCTGTGCGGAGGCGGAGCGGGTGAAGTTGCTGGAAGTGCCTGCCATCAGCATTGACCAACTGGTGCTGGTGGGGAACGTGCAGATTTCGACGCAAACCCTCAAGTTTCTGCTGCGTGCCAACGTCGAGGTGATTTACCTCTCGACGCACGGGCGATTTGAGGGGCGATTCGTGCCCGAGTTCCACAAGAACGTCCACCTGCGGCTGCGGCAGCACGACCTGCACAAGGACACAGCACGTTGCTTGGGATTGAGTCGGCAGTTCGTGTTCGGGAAACTGAGCAACATGCGCACGATGCTGTTGCGCTACGGGCGGAGTCTGAACGACACCGCCCTGACGACAGCGGCGCGGGAGGTGGAGAGCGCACTGCGACAGGTAAGCCGAGCGGCAGACACTGAGACGCTGATGGGGCTGGAGGGGCAAGGCTCGCGGGCGTACTTCCGGGTGTTCGGTCGACTAATTCGGCGCAAGGAGTGGGGGTTCGACTTCGAGAAGCGCACCCGCCGCCCGCCCCAAGACCCCGTGAACGCCTTGCTGGGGTTCGCTTACGCCCTGCTGCTGGCGGACGTCATCGCCGGGTGCAGCGCGGCGGGGCTGGACCCTTACATCGGCTTCTTTCACAGCCCGCGCTACGGGCGTCCCGCGCTGGCGCTGGACCTGATGGAAGAGTTCCGCCCCATCGTCGCGGACTCGGTGGTGCTCTCGCTCATCAACAAGGGAATGGTCGAGCCGCACCACTTCGAGCAAAAGATGGGCGGTGTGTTTCTCAACGAGGCGGGGCGGGAAGTGTTCTACCGCGCCTACAGCCAACGCAAGCACGAGCAGATTACCCACCCCGTGTTCAAATACAAGTTGCCCTACCACCGCATCTTCGAGTTGCAGGCGCGGTTTCTGGCGAAGGTCGTGACAGGGGATTTAGAAGAGTATGTGCCGTTCGCAGTGAGATGAAACGCGCGGCGCAATGGGTGGGGCGTGCAACGTGAACCCTGCAGGGGGTCTTCGAGTATTCGGATATTGGCGTAACGACTTCCATCTTCTATACACGAACACGGAAACCCCAGAATACGCCCATCCAGCCCCGTTTGAGTTCACGTTTCACCCTTCACGTTTTACTGATGGAACACCTCATCGTTTGCTACGACATCGCCGACCCGAAGCGGTTGGTGAAGATGGAGAAACTGATGGAGAGTTTCGGGCAGCGGCTGCAAGACAGCGTGTTTGAGTGCTACCTCGAGCCCAAGCAGGTGGTGCGGCTCAAAGCGAAGGTGGACGCGCTCATCGTCGAAGCGGAGGATAGCGTCATCTACTTTCGCCTGTGTGCGGGGTGTCATCGGGCGGTGGAGCATGTCGGGGTGCGTAAGACGCTGCCGGTGGACACCACCGCTTATGTGGTGTGAGTGCACGCGGTTGTATGTGACACCTTGCGGGTGGGTGAGCTGCGAATCCTTTGGGAGAGCCATGAAATCGTCATCTCGTATCCCTCCTTTGAAAATACC
>JANWYM010000790.1 GCA_025055355.1 Abditibacteriales bacterium | reverse complement strand
TTTTCCTCCGCCCGTCCACGATGCCGCCATCGTTCAACCCGCCGACACGATTCTGCTCCTCGACTCCTACGCTCATCCCGAAGATGTGGACAACTGGACCGGTCCCCTCGGTGCGCCCGACACCAACGCCGCCCAAGTCTGCGCCACCCTCTGGCTCGCCAATCGCGGCACGTGCGGACAGCCCTGCTGTCAGGAGTTCCTGCGCCACCAAGGCGGCATCAACGTCTGCTTCTACGATGGTCACGTCAAATGGCTGCCCCCCACGCGCATTCAGCGGCGGATGTTTACGGTGGAAGAGGACTAAGAGTCCATCCGAAAACTCTCCCCTCCTTACCAAGGAGGAATCGGGGGAGGTCCGGAACCAGCCAACGCCCCCCTGTGGTCCTCCTGGTAAAGGGGGAGAGCAAGGTCTTCGGAGAGGCTCTGAGGATGCTGTTCACGGACAGCACGGATGACACGGATTATTGACATCTCAGTCCTCACTCAATCCATGTCATCCGTGCCGTCCCTGAACAGCATCCTTACGTCGTGTATTCCGCGTTGATCTTCACGTAGTCATACGTAAAATCGCACGTCCACACCGTCCAACGCGCCTTGCCGATGCCGAGGTCAACGGTCAGCGTGATGTCCTTTTGGTCGAAGACGGCTTGCGCCCGCTGGAAATCAAACTCCGCTGCGCCGCCGTTCTTCATCACTTGCACCTCACCCAACCACACGTTCATCTTCTCCGCTCGCAGCCGCACGCCCGCCCGCCCCGCCGCCGCCGCGATGCGCCCCCAATTCGGGTCGCGCCCGAACACGGCAGTCTTCACCAACGGCGAGTTGGCAATCGTCAAGCCGCAGCGATGGGCTTCCTCTTCGGTCATCGCGCCTTTGACGACAACTGTAATGAAATGACTCGCGCCCTCGCCGTCGCGGGCGATCATCTTCGCCAACTCCTGCGTCACGTAATCCAGCGCCACCTTGAACTGATTGTAACTGCGTCCATCGTTCTCAATCGGGCGGTTGCCCGCCAAGCCGTTCGCCAGCACAATCACCGTATCGCTCGTGCTGGTGTCACCATCCACCGTGATCGAGTTGAACGACCGCTGCACACTGTCGCGCAGCATGGATTTCAAAACAGGCTTGGCAATCGCGCAGTCCGTCGCCACGAACGCGTGCATCGTCCCCATGTTCGGCGCAATCATCCCCGCGCCTTTGGCGATGCCGCCCACGGTGACCGTTTTGCCGCCGACTTCTGTTTGGACGGCGACCTCCTTCGGGAACGTATCCGTCGTCATAATCGCCCGCGCCGCAAGATGTCCCCCCTCAATCGGATTGTGGATTGTGGATTGCGGATTGCGGAGTATCATCTCTGCCGCTTGTCGAATCCCCCGCGCCACGCAGTCCATCGGCAGAAACCGCCCAATCACGCCCGTCGAGCAAACAAACACCTGCTCCGCCTTCACGCCCATTGCCTCCGCTGCCCACGCCGCCATGCGCCGCGCATCCTGCAATCCCCGCTCGCCCGTGCAGGTGTTGGCGTTGCCGCTGTTATCCACGATGACGCGGTGTGTCGGCGACTTCAGGTTCTCGCGGTTAACGGTGATGGTTGGGGAGAATACCTTGTTCCTCGTAAACGTCGCCGCCGCTGCCGCGTCCACCTCCGAGTAAATCAACGCCAAATCCAGCGCGTCGCTCTGCTTAATCCCGCAATGCACACCCGCCGCCCAGATACCGGGCACGGACGTAATGGTTCCGTCGCCAAGAACGTCGAACGATGCCATACCTACTCCGCGAAGGGTTAGCACGTTAGCACGTTAGCACGTTAGCACGTTGGCACGTTAAAACGTTCCAACGTTCCAACGTTCTAACGTTCTAACGTGCCAACGTGCCAACGTGCTAACGTGCCAACCCCTATGCCACACCGCACGCACACCTCAGGTTTCACGATGCC
>JANWYM010000078.1:11479-11733 GCA_025055355.1 Abditibacteriales bacterium | reverse complement strand
GCGCTTTGGTCGTCGCCGATGCTTCGGTTTTGCAACAGTTCATCCCCGCAGCGTTGGACGCGGCTTTGAAGTCGTGGGGCATGTTGCCGAAGGACAAAGGTTTAGTGAGCCGATGGGAGTTGGTCAGTAGCACCGGACAAGTTCGACGCAACTGGCGTGACGGTTGGGTCACCGTTGACAGCGATTACGGGCAAGTCATCATGGGCGATCTGAGTAGAGCGCCCGCGACGAGGTTTTTGGCTGTGAGGGGCAAA
>JANWYM010000078.1:0-11469 GCA_025055355.1 Abditibacteriales bacterium | reverse complement strand
CGCCATCGTGCCGTTGGAGCGCAAGCCCTTGATGGAGGCGAAGCGATGGCTCATGGTCGCTGTCGGACGCGTTGCCAACAAGGACTACAATTCCGTTCACAACGAGCCGATAGGAGTTTATCGGCTCAGCGGCGTGCGCCTGCGGATTGGACAAGGGCCAGCGATGTGCGAGCCGTTGCAAGCGACAGCGACTTTGCGGCGCTTGGGCACCACAGACATCCGAGTCGTCGCTTTGACGCCGCAAATGACAGCCAAAGACGAAATCCGAGTGACAGCCATCGGCGACAGCGTGCAAATTCCCCTTGACAAAGCCCGAAGCGTCTGGATGTTGCTGGAGAGCAAAAAAACCTAAACCAAAGTTTTGGCTCGCTCGGGTCGCTAATACAACAAACTCAGGGGGGGCATCATGCAAGCAGTCTCACTTCTTTTGCGACATCTTGTCCGGCGCCCCTGGCAGGGGCTGCTGTTGGCGGCATGGGCTTTGTTGGGTGCCAGCCGTCTGCCGGCTCAGCAGGGCGACGATGCCCGCTCGCAACGCCTCTTGCGCCGCTTTCCGCAGGCGGACACCAACAAGGATGGCAGACTCGACCCGGAGGAACTGCGGGCTTTCATCCGCGCTCGCCGCCGTGGTGGAGAACCAATGACATCATCCCCACCTCCACCGGCGACTTCGCCCGCCAGTTCCGCGTCAACGCCCCTCGGCGTCACCATCACAACGCCCGCGCGGCTGGTGCGCGTCAACCCGCGTGTCTACGGGCTCAACTGCGCGGAGATGATTACCAAGGGGCTGCTCGACGTGCCCGAATACGTCGAAGCCATCGCCGAACTGCGGCTCAAAACGCTGCAGTTTCCCGGCGGTTCAGCCAGTTATTGGCATCATCCCACTGGTAAGGGCGGACTCAACGCCCGACCCGAAGAGGTCAGAAAGAGCGCCCGGGGAGAGCAATCGCGTTGGATGCAGCAGACCTCTGGTCCTGACCGCTTCGGACAATACCTGGAGTTGTGCAAACGCTCCGGCGCCGAGGCGCTGTTCATCGCTAACATCATGCACGGCAACCCGCAGGAGATGGACGCCTTCCTCGAGCGCATTCGCGCCGCCGGCGTTGGCATCGCTGCTGTGGCGCTCGGGCAGGAGATGCATCTTTCGCCTGGCGCCGTTGGACTCACTCTGGAGGAATACTTGCGCCGCATCGGTCCGCACATCGAGCTGTTGAAAAAGAAGTATCCCGGTGTGCTTATCGCCGTGCCCGCCACACCAGTCGGACGCGTGGATAGCCAGCGCCGCGAGCGATTGCGCCCATGGAACCAGGCTCTCGCCAAAGTGCCCGGGCTGGATGGCTTCACTCAATACGGTTGGACCGAGTTCGGCGGTATGGGGCTGCGCGCCCAGCGCCGCGCGCCGGAAGAGGGCTGGCCGTATTACCGCGACTTCGTGCGCGCCTTCCCCACCGAGCAAATACTGGTATATCAGCGCGACTTTGGCGAGGACAAAAAATTCCTTATGACGCAATGGGGCACGCACGCCGACCAAAACACCCCCCTGCAAGGGGTGCATCTGGCGCACATGTATTTCTTCCTCGTCCGCCACAATGCTGCGCACAATGACTACTTCGCCGCCGCTAACCTTTCGGTTCCTCTGGCTGCCGTAGCAGGATTGTCCGGTCGTGGGCATACCGGCATATTGTATCGGGATAGGGTCACCCTTTTGGCTGCCTACCTTTACAGCAAACCCTTCCGTCATCTCTTCGACGGCCAGTCCACGTTGCTCGACGCCCGCCCCTCTGCCGATGCCGGTGAAGCCCAATCGCTCGCCGCCCGCGCGGGTGACGGCGCACTCCTGCTTTACCTACTCAACCCCGGTCCGCGCCGTCCGCTGGGGCAAATCACTCTGAACGGCAGCGCCTTCGCTCCCACGACTCGCGCCCGTGTTGAGTCCGCTTACGCCGCGCCAGAAGGCTCCAACGCACCGGTCGCCGTGTTCGTGGGAGAAAAACCGCTGGGCGAGGTCACGCTGGAGCCGTGGAGCCTCACCTTATTGCGACTGGCGGAGAATCCGTCAAGGCGGCCTGAGCCATCGGATCAAAGACGAGCCGCCCGCGCCGGTCGCAGCCGCGCTCCCTTCACCCCGCCGCCCGGCATCACTGAGAAGGAGTTCGTTTACAAAAAAACACCGCAGGGCGCGCTGCGGCTTATCGTTACCTTCCCAGCCGATTGGAAGCCGAGCGACCGGCGCCCCGGTGTGGTCTTCTTCTCTGGCGGCGCGTGGGCTAACAGCCTCATCAACCAGTTCAAAGACCGCGCAGAGTATTTCGCCGGGCGCGGCATGGTTGCCGCCCGCGCTGACTATCGCGCCTTCAAATCTCATGGCACTGGACCGGATAAAGCCGTCGAAGATGCCCGCAGCGCCATACGTTGGCTGCGCGCCCATGCCGCTGAGTTGGGATTGGACCCCAATCGCCTCGCCGCAGGCGGCAGTTCCGCTGGTGGACATCTCAGTGCCTGCACGGCGAGTGCCGCCGCGCCCGATGATCCCGCCGATGACCTCCGCATCTCCTGCGTGCCTAACGCCTTGCTCATGGTCAACTGCGTAGCCGACTTCGAGGGCATGGATGAGACGGAGAAGTTCAAGCAGCGCGTGCCCGGCGGCGCGGAGATGGGCGCACGGCTCTCCCCCGTGCGCCACCTCGGTCCTAACTGGCCGCCCACGCTCATTCTCGACGGTGATCTCGACCGTTGGTTTGGGCTGGCTAAGACCTTTGTGGACAAACTCACCGCTCACGGCGTGCGTGCCGAACTGTGGATCGCCCCCGGCGAGGGGCACCCCTTCAGCAACTTCAGCCCTTGGCGCGAGGCTTCGATCGCTAAGATGGACGAATTCCTCGCCTCCCTCGGCTGGCTTCAGGGTCCGCCTCCTATCTCCGTGCCACCCAGCGCGCAGTGGAAACGGCACACCCCAAGCCACAAGACGCCGAAAGGCTAACGCACTGTCATCATCCCTTGCAAACGTTGCGCCTTAAACACCACCCGTGTTAAGACGGCTGCGGCGCGCGGCGGAGTGCCCCCCGATTGCTCCCTTCCTCCTCCTTCAGCAGTTGTCCTTCCCTCCTGAGGCTGTTATAATGGAAAACCGCAGAAGTCACGACACGAAAGAAGGAGTTCCTCATGCCTACCCATGATGTGGTCATTGTCGGCGCTGGTCTGGCGGGGATGCGCGCGGCGTTGGAGGTGTGCAAGGCGGGGTTGGATGTGGCAATTGTCAGCAAAGTCCATCCAAGTCGCTCCCACTCTGGCGCAGCGCAGGGCGGGATTGCCGCCGCGTTGGATAACGTCGGCATCGCCGAGCGCAACATGCCCCCCGCCAAAATCAGCGGCGAGAACGTGGATGAGAAGGTCACGGCGGACACGCCCGTCGACTGGCGCACGATGGAAGGCAAGCCCGCCTACGAGGTGAAGAACGATTCACCGTTGCTGCACTGGTTCGACATCTGTAAAGGTGGCGATTATCTGGTGGACCAAGATGCTGCCGAACTGTGCGCCTTTTTAGCGCCGCAGCTCATCTACGAGTATGAACACTGGGGCTGTGCCTTCTCGCGCCTGCCCGACGGCAGAATCGCGCAGCGCGAGTTCGGCGGGCACCAAGCCCCGCGCGCCTGCTACGCCGCTGACCGCACGGGACACGCCTGCCTGCACGCGCTGTTTGAACAGGTGATGAAGAACGCGAAAAAAATCAAAATCTACTCTGAATTTTTGATGCTCGACCTCATCCTCCGCGACGGCGTGTGCGGCGGCATCGTCGTTTACGACCTGCGCACCGGGCAACTGGACGTTATCCGAGCGAAGGCGACCATCTTTGCCACCGGCGGCTACGGGCGGGCGTTCAGCGTGACGACGAACGCTTTCGCCTCGACCGGCGACGGCGTGGCGATTGCTTACCGCAACGGCATACCGCTCGAAGACATGGAGTTCGTGCAGTTCCACCCGACGGGGCTGTATCGGCTGGGCATTCTGCTCAGCGAGGCGGCGCGCGGTGAGGGGGCGTATCTGCTCAACGGCAAGATGGAGCGGTTCATGCAGCGCTACGCCCCAACGAAAATGGAGAAAGGACCGCGCGACATCGTTGCCCGCGCCGAGCAGATTGAAATCATGGAGGGGCGCGGCGGCGGACCGAATAAGGACTACGTCTACCTCGACTTCCGCCCCATCGGGGAAAAGCGCATCCGCGAGGCGCTGCCGCAAATCTCCGAGTTGGTGCGCCGCTTTGTCAACCTCGACCCATTCAAAGAACCCGTCCCCATTCAGCCCAGCGCCCATTACAGCATGGGCGGCATCCCCGTCAACATCAAGGGCGAGGTCGTCGTGGACACGCAAAACGAGCAGAAGATCATCGGCTTTTACGCGGCGGGCGAATGTTCATGTATGAGCGTGCACGGCGCGAACCGGCTCGGTGTCAACTCGCTCTTAGAGGCGACGGTGACGGGCTATCTCGCGGGCAAGTCGGCGGTGGAGTTCATTCAGGGCGGCGCGCCGCTGCCCGACTTGCCGCCCGACGCCACCGCCCGCGCTGACGCTGAACTCAAGGCGATTCTCAACAACGACGGTGGCGAGAACTGCGCCGCGCTCGCCAAAGAACTCAAAGAGACGATGATGGAAAAGTGCGGCGTGTTCCGCGACGAGGACAACCTGAAAAAATGCCTCGCCAAAATCAAAGACCTGCAAGTGCGCTTCCGCCGCGTCTCCATCAGCGACAAGGGCAAAACCTTCAACACCGCGTTGCAAGACGCCATTGAGTTGGGGCACATGCTCGACTTCAGCGAGGTCATCGTCGTCGGCGCCCTCGCCCGCAAAGAAAGCCGGGGCGGTCATGCACGATTAGAGTACTTCGACATGAAGACCTATGAGAACATCCGCGACGACGAGAACTTCCTCAAGCATACCTTGGGCTACAAAGAGGACGACGGCGTGCGGTTGGCGTATAAGCCGGTGAAGATTTACAAGTTCAAGCCAGAGGCGAGGAAGTATTGAGGATGTGAGCAACATGGCAACCAAAACCAGAGGCAAAGACCAACTGATGCGCCTCGAGCCAATTGACTGGGAGTGGGTCCGGCAACGCGCGCACGAGGTTTACGACCCCATCAAGGACGAACTGGCGAAGGAGCACTTCGACAAAGTCTGCGCGGTGGAGGCGAAGAGCGGTGAATACTTCATTGGTGAAAATGCGGCAGACGTTGTCAAGAAGGGGCGCAAGAAGCACCCTGACGGATGGTTCTTCTTCTTTCGCATTGGCAGGAAGACATTCGCCTCGATGCGCGGTTGGAGATAAGGGCACATGATCCGGGGACACGTCAACGAAGCAGGCAGCATCGTTTTAGAGGTCGCGGTGCGTGGCTGGCGGGGGAGGGCGGTGCTGCACGGATGTCTCGATACGGAGTTTAGCGGCGCTGACCTGTCGCTGCCGATGGATGTCGCTATTACGCTGGGGTTGGACCTAACAGGGAAGATGGAGTTTGAGTTAGCGACGGGCGAAGAAGCGACGCAACTATTGTTCACCGGTATTGCTCAAATGGGAGACGAGGAAGAACGCGAGGTCTCTATCACCGTGAGTGACTCCAACGACGTGCTCATCAGCCGCGAGTGGCTGCGCGGGCATGCGCTTTACGCCAACTACGTGACCGGCGAAGTCATCATTCAACCCGAGACTCGTCAGCGCACGAGAAGAAGGAGACGATAGATGGAACAGGTTATTTTCCGCATCCAACGCTTCAACCCCGACGCGGGGGACAAAGAGCCGCATTTTCAGGACTACGTTCTAACCGACGACGACCTGCCGTTGAACGAGAGCACGGTGCTGGACGCCCTCAACCACATCAAGTGGTATCAGGACGACACGCTGGCGCACCGCATGTCGTGCCGCTCGGCGATTTGTGGGTCGTGCGCGATGCGCGTGAACGGGCACACCAAACTGGTCTGTCGGACGCAGGTGTCCTCGGTGGTGCGCGACGGCGTGGTGACCATCCAGCCGATGCGCAACATGCCCATCATCAAAGACCTCGTGGTGGACATGAAGATGTTTTGGGACAAAATGCAAGCCGTCGAGCCTTACCTGCAGCCGTCCGACCCCGACCCTGAAAAAGAGCGGCGTCAAGACCCGGCGGTTTTCAAGCAGTATGAGTTCGAGGCGACCTGCATCATGTGCGGCTGCTGCGTGAGCGATTGCACGGTGCTGGAGGTGGACGACGCTTTTCTCGGACCGGCGGCGTTGGCGAAGGCGAAGCGGTTTGTCTACGATGACCGTGATGGGAAGAAACGCGAGCGGTTACAGAAGTTGAGTGGACCAGGCGGCATCTGGGACTGCGTGCGCTGCAACGAGTGCGTGCAATCCTGCCCGGTGGTGGTGCGTCCGATGGACGCCATCATCAAGTTGCGCGAAGCCGCGCTCCGCGAGGGCATCGGCACCGAGACCGTCGGCGCGAGGCACGTCAAGTTCTTCACCGAGAGCGTCGTTAAAACCGGTGTGCTCGACGAGCGAGAGTTGCCCATGAAGGCGATGGGCATGGGCTGGGCGCTCGCCAACATGGGCACCGCACTGCCCGCCATCCTCAAAGGCAAAATCAAACCCCCACCGCTGGGACGGCACAAAGTTGAGAAAGCAGAAGATGTGCAGAGGATTTATAAGGAGCTGGAGGAGAAAAAGTGAGGTGAATTTCGATGGCAGCTGAACGAGTGATTGTCAGTGGCGTCGTGAGAAATGGAGTTGTCGTGCCAGAGGGCGAAGCGAAATTGCCTGAAGGAGTCCATGTGGAGATTCTGATGCCAGTGATTCCGCCTGAACTGCAAGCAGAGTTTGATGCGTGGGAAGCTGCCAATGACGAGGACTTTGCAGCGTTTGAGGCGATGCTTAAGGAAGAGGAGAAGCAAGATGCATAGAGGCGGAGTCTGGCGGGTGCGGCTCCCTTTCGGCGGCGGACGTGAGCAAGCGGGTGAGCGTCCTGCTATCATCATTCAAGATGACGCTTTCATTCAAACTCTGCCGCTGGTATTGATTGTTCCACTAACGGGCGAGATGGCGGCGTCCCGCTTCGCTGGAACGCTGGTCATTCAGCCTGATGCGCAAAATGGACTCACTATTTCGTCTGTGGCACTTGTGTTTCAAACACGGGGACTGGACAAACGCCGTTTCCTCGGTCGTCTGGGTGTCGTTGATGCTCAAACCCTTGACCAGATCCTCACCCTGCTGGACAGGCTGACAGGGCGTTAAGGCGCGCGTTCGCAGACTCCCAACCTGTGTGAGGGACTGAGTGATTAATCATCCGCGAAGTGGTCGGAGCAGCGAAACTGCCAGAACAAGTCACGGCAGGGAGTAAAAGGTGATCTACAAATGAATTACAACGCACTTTGCCGCTTAATATGATCCACTTGTCTGGTTTCCTTACACCACCAAGACGGCTTGATGTTTACAACGAGATGCGTCTCATCAACGAAATACGAGAATCTATTGAGGAAGTTTTGTGAGACGGAGGAGAAGATATGAAGGTCGCTTATTTCCCCGGCTGTGTTGCCAAGGGCAACTGCCCCGAACTATATCAGTCCACCGCGCGCATCGCGCCGCTGATTGGATTGGAACTCGTGGAGTTGAAGGAAGCCCCTTGCACGGGTGCAGGGGTGTTGCAGTCGCAGAACCCGAAGTTGGCGGACGCTTACAACGCCAAGACCCTCGCGTTGGCGGAGGAGTTGGGCTTGGAGTTGATGACGATTTGCTCTACCTGCATCGGCTGCCTGCGCAAGAGCAACAAAAAACTGCAGGAGGATGAGGCGTATCGCGCGGAGGTCAACGCCCTCCTCAAGCCCGGCGGACATGAATATCACGGCAAGGCTAATGTAACGCACTTGCTTTATGTCCTCATCAACGAGGTCGGCTTGGACAAGTTGCGCGGCATGGTCAAAAAGCCGCTGACGGGGCTGCGCGTCGCGCCGTTTTACGGCTGCTACATCCTGCGCCCCGCCGACATCATGGGGCTGGATGACCCCGACCATCCGACCTCGTTGGAACGCGTCGTCGAGGCGCTGGGCGCGACCCCCGTTGACTACCACGGCAAAACGCGCTGCTGTGGTTTTCCCATCGGTTTGGAGAACGAACCGGCGGCGTTCAAGATGGCGGGCAAGCACATCGGCGAAGCCAAGGACAAAGGCGCAGACTGTATGGTGACGCCCTGCCCGTTGTGTCACATGAACCTCGACTTACAGCAGCCGAAAGCCAGCAAATATGTCAACCGCGACCTCAACATGCCCGTGCTGCACCTACCGCAGTTGGTCGGGCTGGCGTTGGGCGTGCCGCCCAAAGAGTTGGGCTTGGGCAAGCACATCGTGTCCACGCATTCGGTGCTGGCGAAGGTGGGAATGTAAATCCTTCATGCGTCATTGATGCACCGCGCCGCATGAAAATCGTTGTCGTCCTCGCGTCGGTCATGGTAGTTCGAGAACGAAGACGACGAAGAGGACGACGAAGGTTTTCGAGGGAGAACAATGAAGATCGTCATCACCGGCGCCACGGGCTTCATCGGCACTGCGCTGTGCAAAGCGTTGACAGAAGCGGAGCATGAGGTCATTGCTCTAACGCGCCACGCGTCAGCACAGCAGCGGTTAGGCGATCGCGTGTCGTGCGCGACGTGGGACGGACAAAGTGCGGGCGAGTGGGAGAAAACGCTGGACGGCGCGGACGCTGTGGTGAACCTCGCGGGTGAGTCCATCGCCGCGAGGTGGAACGCCGCAAAGAAGGAAAAAATCCGCGCCAGCCGTGTGAACGCTACGAGGGCTTTAGTGCAGGCGATGAGCAAAGCCCATTGGCGTCCGAAGGTTCTTGTGAATGGCTCCGCCGTCGGCTACTACGGACCGCGCGGGGATGAAGAGTTGACCGAGGAAAGCAGCCCGGGGAATGACTTTCTTGCTGAGGTATGTCAAGCGTGGGAAGCGGCGGCGGTGGAAGCCGAGCCGTTGGGGGTGCGCGTCGTGCGACTGCGCATCGGCGTTGTCTTGGGCGAAGGTGGCGGTGCGCTGTCCAAGATGCTGCCGCCGTTCAAAATGGGCGTCGGCGGTCCGACGGGCAGCGGGCAGCAGTGGATGTCGTGGGTGCACCGCGACGATGTAGTTGGCTTGATTCAGTTTGCGCTGGAACGCGACGACGTCCAAGGTGCGCTCAACGCCACCGCGCCGAACCCCGTCCGCAACCGCGAGTTCGCGCAGACGCTGGGCAAAGTCCTGCATCGCCCCGCGTTTCTACCCACGCCCGCGTTAGCCATGCGCCTGCTGTTCGGCGAAATGGCTGATGCCCTGCTGCTCACTGGGCAGCGTGTCCTCCCTGCCGCCGCGCAAAGGTTAGGGTATCAGTTCAGGTATCCTGATTTGATGTCGGCGTTGCAAGCGGTTCTGAAAAAGTAAACACCGCTCATATGTAGATGGCACGGATGACGATGCGGCGATATGAAAGTAACCCGTTAAAGGTCACGCAGTTGCTGACACCATCTTCTCCCCTCCGCCAATCCTCCGCGTCCTCGTCGTCGTCCTCGTTCTCGAACCTCACAAACGACCGCCGATGAGGACGAGGAGGATTGGTGGAGAGGGAGGAAATGACGGCAACCGCGTAACTCCTGTCCGTATCATCCGTGCTATCCGCAAACAGCAACTTCTCCCATGCCTATTGCTGTCATAGGTGGCACAGGCATCGCAGCCATGACAGACCTGACGGACGTGCGCGACGAAACGGTTGAGACGAGGTTCGGCACGGCGCACGTCACGCGGGGGTCCTGGCGCGGGCGCGAACTCGTTTTTCTGCACCGTCACGGGCCGCAGCGCAACGTCCCCCCGCACCGCATCAACTACCGCGCCAACATTGCCGCGCTCAAGCAACTGGGCGTTACGGCGATCTTTGCGACGACGGCAGTGGGCGGTTTGCACGACGATTGGCATCCGGGCACGCTCGTGTTGCTGGACCAGTTTCTGGACTTCACCAAGTCACGCCCCACTACGTTCTTCGACCTCCCCCAGCCCCTCCTTGCCAAGGAGGGGAGTAGCGGGGATAGCCCTCCAAGTCAGGAGGGGAGTGGGGGAGGTAGCCCTTCGAGTCAGGAGGGAAGTAGACGAGATGACCCGCTGAGTCAGGAGGGGAGGAGGGGAGATGACCCTTCGAGTCAGCAGGGGAGCGAGGGAGGTGACCCTTCGAGTCAGCGGGGGAGTGAGGGAGGTGGCTTTTTGGGTCAGGGGGGGAGGGAGTTGCCTGTCCACATTGACATGACCGCACCTTATTGCCCGCGCCTGCGGCGACTGCTGCTGAACGTCGCAGAGCAGATGAACCTCGCGCTCATTCCGCAGGGGGTTTACGCCTGCATGGAGGGACCGCGCTTTGAGACGCCCGCTGAAATTCGTATGCTTAGGATGTTGGGTGGCGATGTCGTCGGCATGACGGGCGTGCCGGAGGTTGTGCTGGCGCGCGAAGCGGGGATGTGCTATGCGGGGGTTTCCATTGTCACCAACTACGCGGCAGGCATCTCGCCCAACCCCCTGACGCATCAAGAAGTGCTGGAGGCGATGGCAGAACACGCGCCCAAACTGTTGCGGTTGTTTCTGGCGGCGTCAGAAGCATACGCTGATGAAGACTGCCCCTGCCGTCACACCCTCTTTGAACCGTAGGGGAGCAATCCTTTGCCGCCGATGAAGTGCATCGCACCGACACGCGTCAAAGGTTTGCTCGTCTTACGCAACGTGAGGCATGTCGACACAGGTCAAAACTATCCAGTGGCACAACGGCATCGTGCGCATGATTGACCAGACAAGGCTTCCGCACGAGTTGGTGTTCTGCGACTGTGAGAATCATCATCAAGTCGCCGAGGCCATCAAGACGCTGAAGATTCGCGGCGCGCCTGCGATTGGCGTGGCGGCGGCGTTCGGGCTGGCGCTGTGCGCGCATCGTTCATCGGCGCAGACAACACAGGAGTTGTTGAACGAACTCAGAGCCGCTGAAGAGGAGTTAGCGCGGACGCGCCCGACGGCCGTGAACCTGTTCTGGGCGCTACGGCGGATGATGAATGTCGCGCAGGCTTCCAGCCTGCAATCGGTGGCGGCGCTCAAAGCCGTGCTGCTGGAGGAGGCACAAGCCATCTGCGACGAGGACGTGGCGATGTGCCGCGCCATCGGACAGCACGGTGCGGCGCTGCTGCCGCCGCAAGCAAACGTTCTCACGCACTGCAATGCGGGCGCATTGGCGACGGCGGGCTACGGCACGGCGCTGGGCGTCATCCGCGCCGCCGTCGCCAGCGGGAAAAAAGTCCACGTCTTCGCCGACGAAACGCGCCCTGTCTTACAAGGCGCGCGGCTGACGGCGTGGGAGCTCCTGCAGGACGGCATCCCTACCACCCTGCTGACCGACAACATGGCGGCGCAACTCATGCGCCAAGGGCAGGTGGACGCGGTCATCGTCGG
>JANWYM010000789.1 GCA_025055355.1 Abditibacteriales bacterium | reverse complement strand
GCACGGCGGCGGCGTGGGGGTCGTGATTGACGGTTGCCCGCCGCGCGTGCAAATCTCAGAAGAAGAGATTCAGAGAGAACTGGACCGCCGCCGACCGGGGCAGAGCCACGTGACCACCCCGCGACAGGAAGAAGACAAGTGCCAGATTCTGTCGGGCGTGTTTGAAGGGCAAACGCTCGGCACGCCGATTTCTATCCTGGTTTGGAACAAAGACGCGCGCCCGGAAGCCTACGCAGATTTCAAAGACAAGTATCGCCCCTCGCACGCCGACTACACCTACGAGGCGAAATACGGCATCCGCAACTGGCAGGGCGGGGGACGCGCCAGCGCGCGCGAGACGATTGGGCGGGTCGCGGCGGGTGCGATTGCCAAGAAGATCTTGCGGGAACGCTGTGGCACGGAAATCCTCGGATGGGTCAAGCAGATTTACACGGTTACGGCAAATGTTGACCCCAACGCGGTGACACTGGAACAGGTGGAGAGCAACGTTGTGCGCTGTCCCGACGCGAACGCCGCTGAGAGGATGATTGCCGTCATTGAAGAAGCGCGGAAGCAGTTGGATTCGGTCGGCGGCATCGTAGAGTGCGTGGCGCGGAACGTGCCTGTCGGCTTGGGCGAGCCGGTGTTCGACAAGTTGGAAGCCGACTTAGCGAAAGCAGTGATGAGCCTGCCCGCCTCCAAGGGGTTTGAAATCGGCTCTGGGTTTGCCTGCGCGACGATGCGGGGCAGCGAACACAACGACCCGTTCTACACGGATGCCCAGAAGCGGGTGCGCACGCGCACCAACTTCTCCGGCGGGGTGCAGGGCGGCATCAGCAACGGCGAGGACATCCTCCTGCGCGTCGCGTTCAAGCCGCCTGCCACCATCGCGCAGGAACAGGAGACGATCAACACCGCCCGCGAGAGCGTCATCCTCGCCGCGCGCGGGCGGCACGACCCCTGCGTGCTGCCCCGCGCCGTGCCGATGGTGGAGGCGATGGTCGCGCTGGTGTTGGTGGACCATTATTTGCGACAGATGCCCAATGTTCAATAGACTCCGGCTTCTCCCTTGAAAATACCTGTCATGGCGAGCGCAGTGAAGCAATCCCCCGCGGAGGAGACGATTGCAGCGGTGGGGATGACTTCGCTGCGCTCGCCATGACATTTTCACGCGGCGTGGTGTCTCAGTTGAGACATGAACAACTCCTCATCGTCCTTCTCGCCCTTACATGGGCAATGCCCACATCCGCCCAATCCTTATCGAAGACCTACGACGTCCTCGTCGTCGGCGGGACGCCGGGCGGGATTGCGGCGGCAGTGACGGCGGCGCGGTTTGGGCGCAAGGTCGCGTTGGTGTGTCCGTCAAAGTGGATTGGCGGCATGATGAGCGGCGGACTCAGCCGCACCGATTTCGGCTCTATGAAATCAGCGGGCGGGTTGTTCAAGGAGTTCGTGGACCGCGTGTATCGCTACTACGTTGAAACTTATGGCGCGAACTCACCCCAGGTGCGGGCGTGTCGGCAGGGCTACTACTTCGAACCGAAAGTGGCGACGCGCATTTTCCATCAGATGCTCGCGGAGCAGCCGCATATCACGGTGTTTCTCAACCACTATCCGCGCGGGGTGGTGAAAAAGGGCAACCGCGTCACAGCGGTTTTCGTGCTCGACCGTCCGCGCTTCATTCGCAAGACGCTTTCCGCCAAAGTGTTCATTGACGCCACTTACGAGGGCGACCTCGCCGCGCAGGCAGGCGCGCCCTATCGCATCGGGCGTGAAAGCAAAGAGGAATTCAACGAGGAACACGCGGGCGAAATTTTCTGGAACCCGGTGAAGCGTCAGATTGTGTTCGGCAGCGGCAAGGGCGACAGGAAAGTGCAGGCTTACAACTACCGCCTGTGTCTGACGACGCGCCCCGACAACTTCGTTCCGTTCCCGCCGCCGACGCAGTATGACCGCCGCCG
>JANWYM010000788.1 GCA_025055355.1 Abditibacteriales bacterium | reverse complement strand
ACTTAGCCCATGCCGCATCATGCGTAGCACGTCCTTCTCGCGGGGCGTGAGGGCATAATCGCGGCGATTGTTGTCGGGCGTATGGATGCCGAAGCGCTTGTTCTGCAGCCGCTCGATAGTTGCGATGACTCTATCGTGGTCGGTGGGCAGGTCAATGCACGCCACAAAATCGTCAGGCGCTTGGCAGCGGCGACAAGTTTCCAGTGAGCCAGAGCCGGTGATGACAATGATAGGGGTGTAGAGCGAGACCGCGCTACGCACCTTTGATACGGCAGTCGGGCAGGGGACGCTTAAGGTGTCAGGCGCGATAACGACCGCATCGTAGGTTCTTTCCCGCAGCATCGCCAGCACACCGTGCGGAGGCGCAAACGTCACCCGATGCCCCGACTTACTCATGTCCGCTGCTAACCGGCTCATGGTTGCGTTCTTGCCAATGAAAAAAACCGTCATGGCTGTTTTCCCCCTTGTTCAATCGGGTTACACGACATGAATGCAACGGGGTTGCCACAGGGGAAAATCATACTGTCGTGGTGGAAATCCCGTAACTGTCAGATTGTTGAACGGAGCGTCAGATGAGACAGCAGTAGGCTCAGGGCGACCGCTTAACCCTGGAGGCGGTTAAAAACCCCACCGTTGTTGCCGTCATTTCAAGCGCCTGGGCCAGAGCGACAAACGACAGGCAACTTCCCAGTTGATTTTTTTACCGAAATATGTTATCTCACACTCGGAGAGAACGGGAAGCGTGATGCCTGAGATGTGACAAGTGAATTCACGTATGACGTTTCCTGCATCACGTTTCCCGTTTCAACATCCATGGGTGAAAGAGAACTGACAGACGTCATCATCGTTGGAGGTGGTCCTGTTGGGCTGTTCGCCGCCTTTTACGCCGGCATGCGGCAGATGTCTGTTAAAATTATTGACAGTCTGGAGGAGTTAGGCGGGCAACTGACTGCGCTGTATCCTGAGAAATACATCTACGACGTGGCGGGCTTCCCCAAAGTCAAAGCCAAAGATTTGGTGGCAGCGTTGGTGGAACAGGGACTGCAGTTCGGAGCGCAGGTGTGCCTGAAGGAGCGCGTCGAGGAGGTGCGGAAACTGCCGGACGGCACGTTTCACGTGCGCACCAGCAAGGGCGAACACTTCAGTCGCACGGTGATTCTCACAGCGGGCGTTGGAGCGTTTACGCCCAACAAGTTGGAGCGGCTGCCAGAACTGGAACAACTCGAAGGCAAGCACGTTTTCTATTTCGTGAAAGACCTTGAACGGTTCCGCAACAAGGACGTGCTGATTGTGGGCGGGGGCGATTCGGCGGTGGACTGGGCGCTTAACCTTGAGCCGATCGCGCGCTCTGTCACGCTTATTCACCGCCGCGACAAGTGGCGGGCGCATGAGGGCAGCGTGCAACAATTGATGGCGTCGTCAGTGCAAGTCCATCTCTTCCACGAAATCCGGCGCGTCGAGGTCAACGATGGGCGTCTGGAGCGGGTCATCATTTTCGACAACCGCACGCAGGAGGACAAACCTCCGCTGCGGGTGGATGCCGTGATTCTCAGCCTCGGCTTCAAAGCCAGCCTCGGTCCGATCAAGGACTGGGGTCTGGAGATTGAGGGAAACAGTGTCAAGGTGGATTCGACGATGGCGACGAACATCCCCGGCTTGTTCGCAGCGGGTGACATCGTAACCTTCCCTGGCAAACTCAAACTCATCGCCACTGGCTTCGGGGAGGCGGCGACCGCTGCCAACTACGCTAAGAACTACATTGACCCTACCTCCCGCGTGTTCCCCGGACACAGTAGCAACATGGACATAACGGGGAAACAGCAGGGAACAACTGGGAATTAGGGGGGATGAGGGGAAGTAAGGGGAAGTAAGGGGAAGTAAGGGGAAGTAGGGGGAAGTAGGGGGAAGTAAGGGGAAGTAGGGGGAAGTAAGGGGAAGTAAGGGGAAG
>JANWYM010000787.1 GCA_025055355.1 Abditibacteriales bacterium | reverse complement strand
GGTCATCGGCTTGCCGATTGAGGACTTCATCCAGACGGACGCCCCCATCAACCCCGGCAACAGCGGCGGTCCGCTGGTCAATCTCGACGGGCAGGTCATTGGCATCAACACGGCGATTTTCAGCCGCAGCGGTGGCTCGCAGGGCATCGGCTTTTCTATCCCCAGCGGAATCGCCAAAACGGTGGTGGAGAAACTCATTCAAGAGGGGCGCATCGTGCGCGGCTGGTTGGGGATTGAGGTGGACGCCGTGGACGACCTTATAGCACAGCAGTTGGGAATGACGCGCGCGCAAGGCGTGGTGGTCATCGGCGGCTACCGTCACGGTCCTGCGGCGCGGGCGGGGATGTATTTGCGCGATGTGATTCTGTCTTTCAACGGCCAGGCTGTCAACTCGCCCGAGGAACTCAGTCGGCTCGTCGCCAACGCACCAGTCGGTTCCCGCGCGACCCTGCAGATCTGGCGCGAAGGCAGAATCTTCCAGTTGCCGGTCACCATCGAAGCCCGCCCCACTGACCGCAGCGGCCGACCCGTCGGCGGTGTGAGCACGCCATGAACGATTCGACAAGTCATCCCTGCCATAGCCCGAACACCGCATACCACAACGCAAAGAAAATGTAGAGCGCGGACGCGGCGAGCAGGAAGAAGGTGCTGAGAAGGTCGGGGCGGATGGAACGCGGCAGAAAGCGTTTGTTGATGTAGAGCGTCAAGGGGACGTAAATCGCCATCGCCACCCCGCCGAGGCAAGCGTTGAAAAGCAACTGCAAAAAGGGCGGAATCTCGAACAGCGCCAGGAGGCAACCCGCGCCGATCCAGCCGCCGGCGATGACGGTATACCACCAACTCAGCGACTTCCTCTGGGCGGCGGGGAAGTTGACGTAGAGCATGTCCGACACCGCGCGCGCCGCCCCGTCAATCAACGCCAGTTGCGTGCTGAACAGGGTGGCGAACGCCACGATGAGGAAGAGTTTCTCGCCGAACGCGCCCATCGTTTGGGCGAGGATTTTGGCTTGCGTGGTGGCAATCGCCATACCTGTGGGAACCTCGCCCTGGGGGTGCAGCACCGCTAAGGAGCCGAAGATAAAGAGCAGAATTGTCAGCGAGTTCAGGAGCCAGAAGATGAGCATCTGCTCCTTGCGGAAGTGGCTCATCCATTGGCGGAAGCGCGAGATGTTCTCCTGCGTTTCGGGAAAGAGGAATCCGGTGGAAGGCACTTTCTCGGTCTGCCCCCGCAGGGGATTGACGATGTCGGGAATCAGCGCGCCCATGCCGAGGTTCTTGTCGCGCAGATAGTAGCAGAGGAAGATGTTGGACGTGCCGCCCGCGCCGGCGTAGACCAGCGCGGCAAAGAACTCGCTCTTGTTGACAGCGGGGTCAATATAGCCGAAGTTCACCGCGCCGTGCAACAGTTGCCGCCAGAGGTCCTGACTGCTGACGGCGATGGCGGTGATGATTAAGCCGATCGTGATGAGAGTGACCAGGGCGGTCTCTGCTTTTTCGACGGCGGCGTAAATCATCTTGGGACCGAACAGCAGCAACGCGACGACACCCATCGTCGTCCACGTCCAGAGAAAGGCTTCGCCAGGCTGGGGCGTGCTGCCCGTCAGCAGCGCCTTCAGGGCTGCGCCAGAACTCGTCGCCCAGCCGGGCAGAATACACGAGAGGACGTTGAGCAGTAAAAACAGGGGAACAAAAAGGCGCGAGACACGGGCGAAGCCCGTGTAGACGCTTTCACCCGTCGCCAGGGTGTAGCGCCCCAACTCGAAGTTGACCCACAGTTGCATGAACACGCCCACGCCCGCCGCCCAGATCATCCCCGCGCCGTGCTGCGCAACGAGGCGCGGCCACATAATGAGTTCCCCGCTGCCGATGGACAGCCCGACCATGATGGCGCCTGGCCCGACCAGTTTCCAGAACGGCAGCGTCTTGGGCGGCATGTCGGCTTGTTGAAAGTC
>JANWYM010000786.1 GCA_025055355.1 Abditibacteriales bacterium | reverse complement strand
GTAGTAGGCGACAAGGAGCAGCGGGATGACGGCGAACCAAAACCAGCCGATGAGGATGTTCGCCGGATAGACCACAGGATAGTAGGCGACCTGAATGAACAGCAGCGGCACGATGCCGAAGTTCACGCCGAGCGCAATCAGAATCGGCATGACGCTGACGAGGCGGTGCGCCAGCCGCCGGGCGTGTTCGCCGCCGAACAGACTGAACAGCGCGACCAGCACCATGCCCGCAAACCAGAGGTGCATCGGCACGAGGTGCAGCGTGAACCCAAGCACTTTGAAGAGCAGAATGAACCACAACGGGGCAGGGTTGCCCAGAGGGCTTTCGGGAGCGAGGGGAAATTCAGTGAGCATGTCCATCTCCTCCGAAAATCGTCGTCGTCTTCGTCGTCGTTCTCGAACCGCAAAGACCGACGACGAGGACGATTTTCCTGCGGTGGGATGAACCGTCAAAATGTCGTCCGTCACGCCGCGACGGATTCCACGACGGCGTCGCCGGCTACCTTTTCAAGGGATGGGGCGCGACCAGCGTTTCCAGATACTTGCGTAGGGCAGTTGCTTCTTCGCGCGTGCCGGACCACGGCGGCATGAAGAAGTGATAATCGTCCAAGCGCAAGATTAAGTCCTCAATCATCTCGCTCTTCCAGCCGGGCATTAACTCGCGCATCCCCGAAAACCCGCGTGGGGCGTGGCAGGAGGCGCAGTGATACATGAAGACCGCCTTGCCCAGTTCCACCTGCTGTGTTTTGGGCAGCGTGATGATCCGCGCCTCATCAATGCGCCCCTGCGCGTCCAGCAAGGCGGGAAAACGCCGCGTCACGTAGTGCCGCGTCCAGACACCGCCTTCGAGAAATCCTTCTTTTTGCAGGCGAGGTAGATCGCTCGGATAAACGTTGTGGCTGTAAACCTCGCCGTAGATGACGTAGGGCTTGCGCACCGCTTCGCGCACGAACTCGGCTTCGCCGGTGATGATCAGCCCGATGATGAGAAACAGCGCGCCGAACGCAGGGGTCGGACAAATCGGCTGCCGATACGCGCTCCAATAGAACACAAAGAACACGACCACGGTCAGCAGGAAGATCAGCACCATCATCACGTTGAGCGCGGCGGCGCCGGTGAGAGCGGCTTTCGCACTGAACGGCAGGGCGAGATACCAGCCGATGCCGCCGAGGCCAACGAGCGCAGCGCCCGCCATCGCCGGGCGCG
Organism: Abditibacteriales bacterium; assembly: GCA_025055355.1. Classification (GTDB taxonomy): domain Bacteria; phylum Armatimonadota; class Abditibacteriia; order Abditibacteriales; family JANWYM01; genus JANWYM01. The sequence continues at coordinate 755 of JANWYM010000786.1, read as the reverse complement.
CCGACCGCCGCGCGATGAGTTCGCACAGCCCTCCGCTTTCCGCTGAACTGGCTTTCACTCCCGCGTGCAGATAGACGTAAAGCGTCGCCAACAGCAGCGCCGCGCCGGTGCGAGCCAGAATTTGCGGAATCGTCTGCGGGTTGAAGAACGCCCGCCAGAAGTTCCCTTGCCAGTCACCGGGGTTGAGCATGAACCCCGTCACTCCTGTAATGATGACCAGACTCATCCACGCCGAAATCGCGTAAATCCAGCCGATTTGTTGATGCACGCGAGGTGGCAGTTTGCCCCAGGCGTAGAAGAAGATGAACGCTGACACAATCTCCAGAATGAAGAACACATACTCCATCGCCCAGCCGAACACGAAGGTGTGAATCAGAAACTCCGTCGGCAGTGGCGACGCCAGCCCGATCGTCCACCAGATGCCCACGCCGGTAATCGCCCCGAATGCGATGGTCAGCAGGACGAAAAACCAGGCGTGCTGTCTGAGGTAATCCAGATACATCTGGTTGTTGGTGCGGTAAGCGTAGCGCGTTTCCCACGCGAGAAAGATGCCGCCGCCCACCGCGTAGAGCGCGACAAACACATGCACCGTCGCAATCAGCGCGATGAGCATCGGTGCGGTCAACCCTTCGACGTGCCAGAACGGGTAATGCATAAGACCACTCCTCAGGCGCGCCATACTTGCCGAAGGTAATCCGAGGCGGGAGAGATGTAGAGGCGGCTGTTGCGCAAACCTCCCCACGCTGAGAGACTTC
>JANWYM010000785.1 GCA_025055355.1 Abditibacteriales bacterium | reverse complement strand
CCAAGGAGGGGTCGGGGGAGGTTCACTCCCCTCCTTACCAAGGAGGGGTCGGGGGAGGTTCACTCCCCTCCTTACCAAGGAGGGGTCGGGGGAGGTTCATCCCCTCCTTGCCAAGGAGGGGTCAGGGGAGGCGCAGAGCCAGCCAACAACCCCCTGGGGTCCTCCTGGTAAAAGGAGAGAGCCAGGTTTTCGGATAGGTTCTAAGAGCCTCCCCGCACGGACGCCTTCCTGAGGGGTCGAGATTGAGGGAAAACGCCCCGAACGGAGGCGAGCGTCCGAGTTTGGGGGACAGTCCTAAGCGAACACCTCAATTGGTTGAAGAAGATGCTGGTGAGTCTCCTACGTTACTCCTGAGTTCGCGTTTCACGTTTCACTCGCCATGCCTCTCCTCCAAGCCCACTCTATCACCAAACGCTTCGGCGCCGTGCTGGCTAACGACCGCGTGGACTTCACGTTAGAAGCGGGCGAAGTCCACGCGGTCTTAGGTGAGAACGGCGCAGGGAAGTCAACGCTGATGCACATCCTGTCGGGGTTGTATCTGCCTGATACGGGGCGCATCACGCTGCGCGGGCAGGAGGTGCATTTTCGCGGTCCGCGCGACGCGCAGGCGGCTGGGATTGGGATGGTGTATCAGCATTTTATGCTGGTGCCGACCCTGACGGTGACGGAAAACATCCTGCTGGGGATGGAACAGGTCCGACGCGGTTGGGCATGGCTGCGGCAGTTCGCGCCGCTCGACCGGCGGGGAGCGGCGGAGCAGATTCGCGCTCTGTCCCAACGTTACGGCTTGGAGGTCGACCCCGATGCGCTGGTGCAGGACTTGCCCATCGGTGTGCAGCAGCGCGTCGAAATCCTTAAGGTGCTGTTTCGAGGGGCGGACATCCTCATCCTCGACGAACCAACAGCGACGCTCACGCCGCAGGAGTCGGACGCGCTTTTTGTCGTTCTTCGCGCTTTGGCGAAGGAAGGTAAGGCGATAGTGTTTATCACACACAAACTCCACGAGGTTTACGCCGTTGCTGACCGCATCACGGTTTTGCGGCAGGGGCAAAAGGTAGGAACAATGACGGTCCGTCGGGAGGGTGAGGCTCCCGCCGAACCGATTGAACCCGCCACACCGCCCGCCGCTCGGCAGGAGCCTCGCGCCCCCAGCGAAGCCGAACTCGTTCAGATGATGGTTGGCAGCCAGGTCGCTTGGCAGGTGGAGAGAACGCCCGCTTCGGTAGCCGAAGTCGCCAAACTTCGGACCGAAGAGGTTCTCCGCGTTGAAAACCTCGTTGTCTATGATGAGCGTGGGCATGCCGCTGTAAACGGCGCGTCGCTCACTGTTCATGCGGGCGAGATCGTGGGCATCGTGGGCGTGCAGGGCAACGGGCAGACGGAGTTGGTCGAAGCCCTCACGGGGCTGCGTCCGTGCGCGGCGGGTCGGATTGTTTTTCTCAACTGCGACGTGACGCGCGCGACGCCGCGCCAGCGCAGCGACGCGGGCATGGCGCACATTCCCGAAGACCGCCAGCGCGGGGCGGTGATGAGCGACAGCATCGCGGACAATCTCATCCTGACCTGTTACTATCGCTCGCCGTTTGCGCGAGGCATCGTGCGGAACGAAGAAGCCATCGCGCGCCACGCAGCGACGCTGATGACCGCGTTTGACGTGCGCGCGCCCAACTCCCAGACGCCGCTGGGGGCGTTGAGCGGCGGCAACCAGCAGAAGGTGCTGCTCGCCCGCGCCCTGTCGCAAGGCGCGAAACTTATCGTTGCCTCGCAACCGACGCGGGGCCTGGACGTCGCCTCCTCGCTGTTTGTGCGTCGGCGACTCATGGAAGCCTCGCGAGCAGGGGCAGCCGTACTGTGGGTGTCTGCGGACTTGGACGAAATGCTCTCCGTCGCTGACCGCATCGCCGTGATGTATCGTGGCAAAATAGTGGGCGTGCTTTCGGCAGCAGAGGCAACCCGCGAGCGCGTA
>JANWYM010000784.1 GCA_025055355.1 Abditibacteriales bacterium | reverse complement strand
GGACAGGTCACGGGCGAATGCTTCTTGACGTCGCACAAGGGCAATCAGCAACGCCCCAAAAAAGCAGAAAATCGCGCTGACCTCGATCGCGGTGTGGGTCAGCAAATGTTCCCGCCCCAGGGGGGAGAGGTGAAGGCAGACGATGAGCAGCGCGACCCCCATCAGCACGAGAAGGGACAACACCCGCACCACGTAACGGCGCGGCGGCGTCGGCGGCGTTGTCGGAGCAAGCGGTTGCACAACCGGTCACCTCACCGCTGCGTCCCTACACAGTTCAATCGGTTTTCAACGTTCCTATCCGATTATGCCATAAGATGCGTCCATCCAGTCAACCCGCAACTGGAGGAAGCGGGCAAAAACTCAAGAGAGACTTGCGGCACCGAATGTCTAAGATGGGGAAAGCGAGATGCTGATGACGACCCCGACAAGCGTCACGCGGTTGTGGACATTTATGTCCGCGCACGTGGTGCGCTTATATCTGCAGGCTCACGGTTGTCCAAAGGTCGCCACCAGCGGCATCCCCTACGCATTCGTTACAGGAGGACTTTGATGAAACGGTTCAGTTTGCTCGCAGGTTTATTGGTGGTTGGCGCGCTATCGCTGTGGGCGACGCGAGGGCGGACGCAGCAGAACGTCGCCCAGATGGAGAAGGTGCGGGACAATCTTTACGTCCTCACCGGAGGAGGAGGCAATACAGCAGTGTTCATCACCCAGACGGGCGTCGTGGTGGTGGACACCAAGGTGCGCGGGTGGGGCAACGCGATTCTGGACAAAATCAAGGCGGTCACGGACAAGCCGGTGACGACGATCATCAATACTCACACGCACGGCGACCACGTCGGCAGCAACCCAGAGTTTCCGGCGACCGTTGAAGTCATCGCGCATGAGAACTGCAAGGCGAGCATGGAGAAGATGCCCCTGTTCCAAACGGAGGAGGGCAAACGGTTTCTGCCTCACAAAACCTACCGAGACAAAATGAGTCTGTTGAGCGGCAACGACAGAATTGACCTTTACTACTTCGGGCGCGGACATACAGGCGGCGATACGATTGTGGTCTTTCCGGCGTTGAAGGTCGCGCACACCGGCGACCTGTTCGCCAGCAAAGGTGCGCCCATCGTGGACGTGAACAATGGCGGCAGCGGGGTGGAGTATCCCCAGACCTTGCGCAAAGCCGTGACTGGCATCCACGGTGTCGAAACCGTCATTCCCGGCCACAGCGCGGTCACGGACTGGAAGGCATTCGAGGAATACAGCGAGTTCATGCGCGACTTCGTCGCTGCCGTCGAGCAAGCCTACAAAGACGGCAAAACGCCTGAACAAGCCGCTGAGTCGCTCAAGTTACCTGACAAATATCAGGGCTACAACATGGGGCGAGCGCGAGCGAACGTCATGGTGATTTACAACGAGTTAAAGAGATGAAATGCAGGTAATTGGGGTGTTCGGGTATTCGAGTAGCGGCTTTGCGGTTGCGGTTTCGTTTCGCCACGGGCGACGTCACCCGAACACCTCAAAACGTTCATCGCGCATCTGCGTCCGGGGGCACCTGGCGGAGGCGGACGCTGTGCGCGATGCGGCGGAGTTCAGGTTCGGGCAATTCGCCGACGACGGTGAAGAGGTAGCCGTCTTGTGCCCACACCAGCCCGCTGCGCGGACCTGGCAGCGGCCGGGGGCGCAGTGGCAAGGATGGCGCGTTGGGGGACAGACGCCGCTGGAACACGGAGAAACCGTTGAGTCCATCTGAATAGCGCAGCCAGATTTCCGGTGGCTCGTGAGCCTTCACCTTGCGGATGGCGGCGTTTTGCAGTTGAAATCCTCCAGGGCGATAGGCAGGCACGCCCGGCGCGAACGGTGCGCTGCTCCGCAGCGCTTTCATGTTGGGAACGACCTCCCATTCCTCGTGCACCACCTTAGCGTCGGGCGGCGGTATGAAGGTAAACGTATCCTTGCTGAAGTCGGGGGTGAAGTTGACC
>JANWYM010000783.1 GCA_025055355.1 Abditibacteriales bacterium | reverse complement strand
GCTAACCTGCTAACCTGCTAACGTTTTTGACGTCATGCCGCAAGCCCTCTGTATCGGCGAACTACTCATTGATTTCGTTTCCGTCACGACAGACACCACGTTGGCGGACTGTCCGAGTTTTCATAAAGCGCCGGGTGGTGCGCCCGCGAACGTGGCAGTGGGGCTGGCGAAGTTGGGTGTTTCGTCGGGCTTCATCGGCAAAGTTGGCGATGACCCGTTCGGTGAGTTTCTGCGGAAGACGCTGGACGACGCCGGCGTGGACACAACTTATCTGCTGACCGACAGGAACGTGCGCACGACGCTGGCGTTCGTCGCCACGCGCAGCGACGGGAAAAAAGACATCGCCTTCTGGCGCCACCCGGGCGCGGATATGATGTTGGAGCCAGAGGAGATTGACCCCGCTTACATTACCTCGGCGCAGGTGTTTCACTACGGCTCCATCAGCCTCGGCAAACTCCCCAGCCGCGAGGCGACGATGCGGGCAATTCAGATTGCGCGGAAAAACGGTCTGCTCATGTCCTACGACCCCAACCTACGCCTGTCGCTGTGGGACAGCGCGGAGGAGGCGAAGCGCCGCATCTGGGAGGTCATGCCCTACGCCCAGGTGGTCAAGTGCGCGGAGGAAGAGTGGGAGTTCATCACTGACACGAAGGATTTTGAAGAAGGCGCGGCAGAGATCCTCGACAAAGGACCGTCGCTCGTCGTCGTCACGCGCGGTGCAGAGGGTTGTTATTTCGATAACGGGACGGCGCGCGGTGAGGTGCCAGGTTTCAAGGTGGAGATCGTTGACCCCTTGGGCGCAGGTGACGGCTTTGTGGCGGGAATGTTGAGCCGCTTAATGAAGTGCGTCACCCTCAGTGGTTTGAAGGAGAACGAACTGCGCGACATTATGACCTACGCCAATGCGTGTGGGGCGCTGACCTGCACCAAAGTCGGCGTCATTCCCGCCCTGCCGACAGCGGAGGAGGTGGAGGCGTTTCTGGTGGCGCGAGGATGAGAGATTCCCCTTGCGCCCACAGTAACGCAAGGGGTCGCCAAAGCAGCCCGTCGCGCTACGATGGAGAGACCTGCAGCAGGGAGACCTGCGACGGTATCGCGGGCGACCTTGCGGAGAGGTTCTTCACCCCCGACCCTTCACCTGTGAGCCTTTTCAGTTAGGGTTCGGAGGGACGTTGAGTGACTTTCAGCACCATCCCAATCTGCCCGACCTGAAAGGTCAGCGCTTTGCCAAACTCTTCGGGCGGGAAGGCGAACTCCGTGCGTCGACCGATGGCGTGCAGGTAGGCAATCTCGCGCAACCCCTCCAGCAAGAACGAACCGTAGCGCGAGCCGAGGTCGCGATAGACGAGTTGCCCGTCGCGCACGAAAAACTCCCCGTGCGGCTGCGAGACGGTCTCCTCCCCAATGGCAATTTGCACCTCATCATCCAAACGGTTGCCGATGACCAACCGCTCCGTCCGAATCTCGGCTGCCTGGCCGTCCTGCACCCAGTCGTTGTCCACTTGTATCGTCAAGAGGAATTGTTGGGATAAGTGAACCTGAATCAGCACACCAACACCCCAACTCACCCGTGACCAATGACCAGTGATTGCTGGCAACTGGTTGCCGGTCACCCAGAGTCTGAACTTTTGCGTTTTCCCTGCGCCCCTTTCCGCTGAAACCTTAGCCGCAGGCTGGACGCCTGCGAACGAGCACGACTGTCAAAGTTACGACGACTCCGAAGGGCAAAACGCAAAAGACATGCAAGAGGATTAAAAGTTACACGGTTGCTGACATCTTCTTTCCCCTCCCCCAGGGGAGGGGGACTAGAGTTTGGCTGTTTTTGCAGGCGAGCGGGATGGAGAGAGACGGTTGGGAACGGCGAGAGGCGGTTAAATCCGCACCGATCCAGCCACCGCGTTCCACAGCCCCGCCCACCAGCGCCCCGATGGACGAACCGTCCCCTTGACTCAGCCCCAAGCCCGATACCCCGCCAGCAGCAGCA
>JANWYM010000782.1 GCA_025055355.1 Abditibacteriales bacterium | reverse complement strand
CCTCATCATCGTTAAGAGCCTATCCCAAAAATAACTGTCCCTCTGCGCCAGGGGGATAACAGGGGGTGGGTGTCCCCATTTTGAACCTCCCCCAACCCCTCCTTGATAAGGAGGGGAGTTTTTGGGATGTCATCTGGACGGGCGTGGTGCAGAGCCTCGTCCTCATCAACCCCTCCTTGGTAAGGAGGGGAGTTTTTGGGATAGGCTCTTAAATGTTGCCCATCTTCTGCTACCATCCCTGCCGCGTTCGTCCTGAAGGTCTTTTGCGATGACAAGAGGAAACAAGCGGTCGAGGTAGAATCGACTTGTCTTCACGTCCCCGCCGATGAGGTCAACGCCGATGGAGAGCGCCGGTCGGTTCGGGGTTTCCTTCTGCAACTGATATTTGGCAAAACCACCCAAACCCGTCTCTGTCGTGCCGCCCGTGCGTCGCAGATAGGTCAAGCCCCATTCGCTCCTTCCCCCCACGCCGAAGTCAACGGTGCTCGACAACCAGCGTCGCTTGATCGTAGGCGGTTTGGCCGTAAATGTTGAAACTCCAAATCCGACCGCTCTATCCGGCGGCACGTAAGCGGACGGGGTGAGAATCAATCCCGACGCCCCGTAAATCGTCGCTGCTGTGGCAAAGCGCCAGCAGCATCCCACAACAACCATAACCCATGACATCGCTAACGTCCTTTTCATGTTCCCTCCTGGGCGGTGCAGTATCCTGTTACCACTTGACTCCAAGAATATCAGGCCTTGGGAGGGTTGTAAACAGGAAAGCGAACGAAATCGGCTTGACCTCCGCCTCTCTGTCGCGTATAATGGGGCTACAACGACTGAGAGGGCAGAGGTGGTGTGTGTCTCACAAGGTCAAAATTGCTTTTCTGGGCTGCGGGATGATGGGGCAGTCGGTTCACCTACGGAACTTTTTGAAAATGGCGGACTGTGAGATTGTGGCAGTGTGCGACCAGCGGCGGGAGTTGGCGCAGAAGGTGGCGGCGAAACATGGCATTGCGGCGGCGTTCGCGTCGCATCAAGAGATGTTGCAAGCAGTCGAGTGCGATGCTGTGGTCGCTATCAACTACCCGCACATTCATTATCAGCAGGTGATGGACTGCGCGCGCGCGGGCAAGCACAGTTACGTCGAGAAGCCGATGGCGATGTCCTCCGCCGACGCGAAGGCGATGGTGGACGCGACGCGCGCCAACGGGGTGTTTTGCATGGTCGCCCACATGAAGCGCTACGACACTGGGATGCGGCTCGCCAAACACATCATTGACGAAGTAAAAGCGTCGGGTGAATTGGGCAAGCCGACCCATGCGCGCGTGCATTACTTCTGCGGTGATTGGATCGCCGGTTACAACGAACCCCGTGTGACCGTTGCAGAAGCCAACCCCAGCGGCGGCTATCCCTTGCGCCGCCCGGAGTTCATGCCCCCGGAACATACCCAGCCGTGGTGGGAGTTTCTTCAGCAGTTCTGTCATGCCACGAACGCCCTGCGGTTCCTCTGGGGCGACCCCACTGAAATCCGCTACGCGCGGTGGGAGGACTTCGTGCGACAGCCGGGGCGGTGCCTCGCTGTGCTGCATCTCAGCGACGTCTCCTGCACCTTTGAGGCGGGCGGGATGCGAGCGCACTTCTGGGACGAGGAATATAAACTCTACTTTGAAAAAGGCTGGGTGGAAGTGAAATGTCCTCCGCCGCTGTTGCAGCAAACACCCGCCCAGGTGGAGGTTTACCGCGCCGACAAACCTGCCTTCGAGCGGCCCGTCGCTGCGTGGGGCTGGGCGTTTGAGAACGAAGCGCGGCACTTCGTCGAGTGCGTCCGCGACGGCAAAGAACCCCTCACCTCCGGCGCGGATACGTGGAAGGACATCTACTTGTGCGAGCAGTTGTATCTGTCACATCAGGAAGGGAAGGGGCGGGAATTGACGTATGAATGATGAGCGTTAGCACGTTAGCACGTTAGCACGTTGGAACGTTGGCACGTTGGCACGTTAGCA
>JANWYM010000781.1 GCA_025055355.1 Abditibacteriales bacterium | reverse complement strand
GACACCTCTTCCAGCGGGCGGGCGGACAATCTCTCGGTTTTCAGGGGATAGACGTATTTGATGACACCGCCCGACGCCTTGAGGATTTCCTGATACGCGACGCGGATGCGCTTGTCCTCGTGCGCTTGCACAGGATACACTCGCACCTGGATCATGCGCGTGCCTACCCACTCCAACAGCGCGGGGTCTTGCCGCCCGCGCACGATGTCATGGTAAATCCGCCGCGCCTCCTCTTTGGGCAGAATGCGGTGGGGCAGTTCCTCGCCCCCGACATACATGGAAAACTTCGATAGCGCGATGTGGTCGTAGAGTGGGAAGATGTAAGTCGCCTCAATGGGGCGGGCGGGCATCGTGCGCGGTGGCGGATATATTTGGCGCTCCTCGCGCAGCGGGATCGGCTCCCGCCACCAGTGGGCGCGGAACGCCTGGTCAATATCCGTCGTCGCCACCTGGCGGTCAATCCGCACGTCCACCCGATGATACACCACGCTGAACGCGGGATAAATCGGCTCGCGCGGAATCAGCATCCCACCAGCGCGCGCCGCCTGCGGCAGCCCCAAAATTCCTGTCAGCACAATGACGCTCAGGAAAAGTCTGGATTTCATCTCAGTCACCTCTTCTTCTGATTGCTGCGAGTTATACGAGGGACTGCAGGCGGATGTTACGGGAAATATCGAGGAGGACCCCCCAACGCTTTGCAACCGCGAGGCGGCTTCTCGGAAAAACCTCTTAGAGCCTATCCGCAAACCACCCTAACGCCGACATCCTGTCGGCACTTAGGCAGGCTGGAAGCCTGCGCTACCCGGCTTTCGGATAGGCTCTCAGTATCCCTTCCGCTTATCAATCACACTGAGCATCGCCTCGCCTCTCAAGAAGCGCCGCAGGTTTTCGCTGAACAGGTCTACGAGGCGCTCCACGCGCAGGGGCGAGGCGCCGGCGACGTGCGGGGTGATGACGACGTTGGGCATCGTCCATAAGGGGTGGTTGGGGGGTAGCGGTTCAAGGGGCGTCACGTCCAACGCCGCGCCCGCGATGAGTCCATCGCGCAAGGCGGTGACTAAACTTTCCTCATCCACGATTTGCCCCCGCGTGACGTTGACCAGAATGGCGGTGCGCTTCATGCGCCGAAAGGCGTCGAGGTTAAAGATGCCGCGCGTCTCTTGCGTCAAGGGGGCACAGATGCAGACGACATCGGATTGTTCCAGCAGCCGCCCCAGCGGATCGTCGGGTTCGGCGGGTCGCGTCGGGAACGTGAGTGTCCACAACGCCTCCACGCAGTCCGGCTTCGGCACCTTTTCGGGGTCGACCGCGATGTTTCTCATCCCGAACGCCGCCGCGCGCACGGCGACCTCGCGCCCCGTGCCGCCCAAGCCGACGATGCCCATCGTCAGCCCCGTCAACTCCCACGCGGCGTGGCGGATGCTCCACTTGACCTCCCACGACTGCGCCCGCACCGCCTGCGCCACGCCGCGCGTCAGCGCGAGCAGGTTCGCAAACGCCTGTTCCGCCAGATGTGGACCGACGCAGCCCTTGGCGCTGGTGAGGATGACGTCGCTTTCCACAAACTCCGGCGTCAGCATCCCATCCACACCCGCGGAGCCGACCTGCACCCACTTGAGTTTTTTGGCGTGGCGAAAGACCTCGGGGTTGATGCCTTCCAGCAGCACCTCGGCGTCCTCTACCTCTTGCAACAGTTCTTCACGGCTGGTGGCGACCACCACCTCGCATCCCTTCGCTGCGGCGCGGATGCGGTCGAGTTGCGCCTCGTTAAGTTTTGTAGCGATGAGAATTTTCATGGTGTCCTCTTAGAGGGTGTATAAAAATCCCTCCAGCAAGGGGAGGGGTCAAACGCCGTTTTTTTATACACACTCAACTTTTGCGTTTCCCTTATCGCCGCGTCCGCCGGGGCGGCAGACCCCGTCGGGCGAGACATCCTTTTGCGCCTCAAGGCTGTCAACGGATTCTGGGAGCGGATGAAACGGATTGCTT
>JANWYM010000780.1 GCA_025055355.1 Abditibacteriales bacterium | reverse complement strand
GAACCACCCGCCGCCCCCCCATAGCCATCACACGCATAACAATCATCACACAGTAAAATGAGTGTGTGTTTACCCGTTAAAAGCGAGCAACTGTCCGCCGACAATGACAGTAACGTCTGGCTCAGTGGAGATGTGCTGAGTGACCAGCGAGGAGGTTAACCGTTTATGCAAAGAGCGCAAGCGCACCCCTACCTTATTGTTAGTGTGGTTTTGGCTTTGACCGTTGGATTCTTCCGAGGCGAGCGGTCCGGCAGCGTTGCCGTTGCCGACGCGGACACCTCAGCGATGAAACTCCAAGAGGCGTTCGTCCGCGTGGCGGAGCGCGTGAGACAGTCCGTAGTGGGCATCGTCGCCGAACGCAGCCGCCGCTTGCCCCCCAACGCCCGAAACCGCGACGAGGATGACGACCCCTTCGACCCACCCCGCCAAGCCGCTGGCACAGGCATCGTCATGAGCGCGGACGGGCTGATCCTGACGAGTTATCACGTCGTCCGCAACGCTGCCACCATCTGGGTAATGTTCAGCGACCAGCGGCGCGATCGGGAAAGAGCACGGCTGTTGGGCGCGGATGCCGTCAGCGACTTGGCGGCGCTCAAGGTGGAGCGCAAGGGGTTAGTGCCCATCGAGTTGGGCGACTCTGACACCATTCAGGTCGGGGCGTGGGTCATCGCCGTCGGCAACCCGTTCCGCCAGTTGTTTACCGTCACCGCCGGGATTGTCAGCGCGAAGGGGCGTCATCTCGAAGAGCGTCAAGGGCGGCAAGTTTTTCAGAGCCTTCAGGATTACATTCAGACCGACGCCGCCATCAACCCCGGCAACAGCGGCGGTCCACTCGTGGACCTTCAGGGCAAACTCATCGGCGTCAACACGGCTATCGTCAGTCAGACAGGCGCCAATAGCGGCATCGGTTTCGCGGTGCCGGTGAACACGGTCAAGAAAATCCTGCCCCGCCTCGAGCGCGGCGAGAAAATCGCGCGCGGCTTTTTGGGCATTCTTTACAGCGAATTGACCCCCAAAGAGGCAGCGGCGATGGGCGTGCCGAACGAAAGCGGTTTCCAAATCAGTCAGGTGAACGAGAAAACGCCCGCCGAAGAAGCCGGCATCAAGCCGGGCGACATCATCATCGGTTACGGCAACTACAAGGCGGAATCGTCCGATGCCTTCCGCCAATTTATCTCCGAGTGTCCGCCCGGCACGCGCGTCCCCATCCGCATCCTCCGCTTTGCCGACGACGGCCCCAAGGAGATGACGTTTATCGTGACGCTGCGCGAGCGTGACACCGAAGAGCCCCCGCTGCCTGTCGAAGAACGCAAGTCGCTTTTGGGAATGACGGTGGAAGACCTCAGCCCCCAAATTCGCCGCACCTTGACGCTTTTGACCGAGAAAGACGGCGCGGTCGTGACCCAAGTGGAGAACGGCGGACCCGCCGATGAAGCGGGCGTGGAAGTTGGGCGCTTCGTCCGCCGGGCAAAGTTAAGCGGCGCGAAGACTTTCACCCCTATCAGGCGCGCCCGCGACTTCGAGAACCTCGTCGCCGGCATCAAGCCGGGCACCACGGTTGTCCTCTGGCTGGAACATCCCAACGAACCCAGCGGACACTACGTCTCCATCACCGCGCGAGCGCCAGAGGCGGACAAGCAGTAGCGCAGTGGTGGTGAAAAGGTTGAAACGTTGGGAGGTGGGAACGTTAGAACGTTGAAACGTTTAATCGTCTGTTGCCTACTTCCCGTCTTACCGCTCGTCGCTGTCGGGCTGGGACTCCTTGCAGCGAGGGCATGGCAACCTGAGGGGCAAGTTGATGTCCCGCCTCGTCAAGCCGCCGCCCCTCCGCCCGCCCCGCGCACGCCCGCCGAGAAAATCGTCGGAGGTTTTCCGATGAGGTTCAAAAGTGACGCAATTACTTACATCCTCCTCAACTTTTGCGTTTTGCCCTCTTCTGCAGGGATACCTGTCATGGCGAGCGGGGGGCAGCCATACCCGACGCAGCAGCCCA
>JANWYM010000077.1 GCA_025055355.1 Abditibacteriales bacterium | reverse complement strand
AGGGCGGGGGAAAGGAATGACGGACGGCAACCGCGTCACTCCTGCTGACGCTATTTCGCCAATCGCGGGGCAAGCGCGTTCCACGCCTCGCCCAATACGGGCAATGCCCGATAGACCTCGTAAATCGCCTCCCACATCGTCTTGCGCGCGGCAGCGGCTGCCTCATTGTCTATGGCAGCGCATTTGAGTTTATCCGTCATCTCCCGTTGCACTTGGGCACAACGCTGCGCGGCGGCGGCGAGGGCGTGGGCGGCGGCAACGTGACGGTCCAGCAGGACGTCCATCGGCGTGTCATCTGGCGGCACATCGTAGGCGCTGTTGGGCAGGAAGTGCAGCGGCAGCCGCTCCCCCTCCGCCGTGCGCCCGGTGTGCGTGGGCTGAACGTGAGGCGTCACAGACAGATACATCGCCATCGGCTCCTCACCCACAACGCTGACCTGATGAATCTGGTCGGCGAGCGCTACGCACATCTGCCCCGGACCCAACTCCGCTGCCTCGCCATCAATCTCAAACCGCGCTCTGCCCTCCAAGACCAGAAAAACCTCATGCCCCAAATCGTGGCTGTGCCACCGCGCCACCTGCCCCGGCTGCATTTTCAAAAAACGCGCGCGAATCTGGGGCGTGACGAGAACGTTGCGCACGTCAGTGCGGTAGTCGTAAATCCGAAGACCCATCGTTTGATTTCCCCATCCAACCGTATCACGCGGCTTAGAGCGTGTTTGAAAGATCGGGAGGGGATTCAGTGATTTGATGCTTCTCCAAACACGCTCTTAGGGCTAACGCGAATAACGACCTTCATAAAGTTACGCCGTTGCTGACACCGTCTTCCTTCTCCCCCGATCCCTCCCCTGAGGGAAGGGGCGTAAAGCAGGCGGCGCGTGGCGGCTTTTTTTGTCGCGGAAGCCGCCGAGAGAACTCCCCTCCCCTCGTAGGAGGGGTGGAGGGAGAGGGAAAGGCATGACGGCAACCGCAAACTTAACAGATTTCGGGGATTTCGTCAAGCCGATTTGCGCTTGACGGTGTTTTGCGTTTCTGGTATGCTTTGGAACTGCTATGCCTTTTTTCGATGCGACACAAGGGACGGTGCGGGAACTGTTCCCCGGCGTGACGATTCGGGTGGTCTGGGGCGAGCAGTTGATGCTGTCGGTGGTGGAGTTCGCGCCGCACGCCGTCGTTCCGCCGCACAGTCACCCGCACGAGCAGATGGGTCTGCTGCTCGAAGGTGAGTTTGACTTCACCATCGGCGATGAGACCCGGCGGCTGACGGCGGGTGATACGTGGTTCGTGCCGTCGAACGTCGTTCATTCCGTGCGGGCGACGGAGAAAGGTGCCAAGGCCTTGGACGTGTTTCATCCCCCCCGCGAAGAATACAAGTAACCGTTGGAACGTGAGAACGTTTAGACCTTCCAAACTTTACACGCAGCAGGGAGTTATTCATCATGAACAAATTCGAGCGGCAGTTGCAGGGACGAAAGCGGCGGCGGTGGTGGTGGGGATTCCTGACTTTGCTTTGTGTGGGCATAGGTCTATGCATTAGTGTGTTGATGATCCCCACTGGAAAGGGGTCTGACGGTCAGGAGCGTCGTCTGATTCACGATGCGCTGACGCTGTGGCGGGCGCGGCAGGATCCCTTTTACATTTTCAATGGGCGCTCGCGCGTCAACATCGTTTTCCTAGGGCGCGACCGCGACTATGACAATCACGGGCGGGTGCTGAACACGTGGGGACGCACCGATACGATCCTCATCTTGGCTCTGGAAAGAGACTTCACCACCAACAAAGCCGACGTCGCGTTGCTGTCCATCCCCCGCGACATGCTCGTGCGGATTCCCGGGCACGGTTTACATAAAATTAACGCTGCCCACTCTTTCGGCGGACCCGACCTGACCGTGCGGACACTTAGGGAATCCATGGGCATTCACGTTGACCATTACGTCGTGTTCAAGTTTGAGGGGTTTAAAAAGGCGGTTGATGCGGTGGGCGGTGTGGAAATCGAAGTGCCCCAGGACATGCATTATGACGATAACTGGGCGGACCTGCACATTCACCTCAAAAAGGGCTGGCAGCACCTCGACGGCGCGAAGGCGCACGGCTTCGTGCGCTTCCGCCACGACCGTAAGGGGGATTTAGGGCGGATTGAGCGCCAGCACATGCTGGCGAAGGCGCTCGCTAAAAAGATGATGTCTCCCTCCATGCTGCGGCGGCTGCCCAACCTGACGGCGACCTTGCGCGAGTGCATCGAGACGGACATGACCGACCAGCAACTCGCCAGTTTAGCCTTCCTCGTCCGGGCGGCGAAATTGGACGCCCTCAAAACCGAGATCCTGCCCAGCACGTGGGTCAGTCCGTTTATGGTGCCGCAGCGCCGTAAGGCGGAGGAGGTGTTAGCGCGGGTGTTGGGCGATACCTTCGACAAAACGGCGTGGGACATTCACGTCGTCACCGCGCCGCAACGTGTTGCCCGCAGCGTCAAGAAGAGGAGGGCGTCCGACACCGCATCCCTGCCGGAGCCGGTCAACGATCAGGTGATTCCCGCCGAAGGTTCACCGGACATGCCGCCGGGCAGCCCCGAGAGCGGACCGGCGCAACCCGTTCCCCCCGACAGCGGCACGCCGCCTCCCAGCGAGGCGGGCTCTACTCCTGCCGGACGGACGCTTCCCCCTCCGGACATGCACCAAAGCCCAGGAGCCTCTGGGTAAAATTGGGGATGAATTTTTCATTCCATTGGGGAATAACTGAACAAACGTCGAGCCGAGGAGGGAAGAGCGCGTGAAGGTTTTAGTATTAGCCGGTGGATACGGCACGCGGCTGGGTGCGCTGACGCTGAATACTCCCAAGCAATTGCTGCTTGTCGCCGGGCGTCCTATTTTCACTCATATCCTGTCGGCGATTGAACTATTGCCTGCGGTGGGGTCCATCTACGTCATCACCAACTGCAAGTTCTTCCGCCACTTTCTGCGATGGCGCGCCGAGACACCGTCGCGGTGTCCCATCATCGTCGTCAACGACGGCACGCACACCAACGAAGAACGCCTGGGCGCGATTGGCGATATTCACTTCATGCTGGACATGTATGGCATAGACGACGACCTGTTAGTGGTCGGCGGGGACAACCTGTTTGCGTTCCGCCTGCGGGACTTCGTGGAGTTCGCCCAGCAACGCGGCACTTCCCTCGCCGTTTACACCCTGCCGCGCCCCGAGGACGCCGCCAAATACGGCAACGTGAAGTTGGACGACCAGCAGCGCGTCGTTTGGTTCGAGGAAAAACCTAAGCGGCCCCAGACGCGACTGATTGCGACAGCGGTCTACTATTTCAAACGCGAACACCTGCCGCTGTTCCGCCGCTACTGCGCCGAGGGCAACAATCAGGATGCCCCCGGATTTTTCATCAAATGGCTCTACCAGCAAGTTGACGTTTACGGCTACGCTTTCGACGGCTACTGGTTCGACATCGGCAGCCCCGAGTCGCTGGCGGAGGCGGAGGCGAGATTGGCAGGTGGTTAGGTGGTTAGGTCGTTCCAACCACTCGACCACCCAACCACTTAACCACCTAAGTTTCTCAACAGGAGTGAAGCGGTGAATTACGACATCAAAGACATCACCCTTGCGGACGAGGGCAAAGAGACGATTGAATGGGCGGACCGCGAGATGCCCGTGCTGCGGCTCATCCGCGAGCGGTTCGAGCGGGAGCAACCATTGAAGGGTTTGACGCTGGGCGCGTGCTTGCACGTGACGACGGAGACGGCGAACCTCGTGCGCACGCTTCAGGCGGGGGGGGCGAACGTGGCGCTATGCGCGTCCAATCCCTTAAGCACGCAGGACGCGGTCGCCGCTGCGTTGGTGAAGTATTATGACGTGCCTGTGTTTGCGATTTGCGGCGAAGACAACGTGACTTATTACAAGCATATCAACGCCGTCCTCGACATGCAGCCCAACCTGACCATGGACGACGGTGCAGACCTCGTGAGCGTGCTACACAAGGAGCGCACCGACCTGCTCCAGAACATCATCGGCGGCACGGAGGAGACGACGACGGGCGTCATCCGCCTGCGGGCGATGGAGCAGCACGGGGTGCTGAAGTATCCCATCATCGCCGTCAACGACGCGGACACGAAGCACCTGTTCGACAACCGCTACGGGACGGGACAAAGCACCATTGATGCCGTGATCCGAGCGACGAACTTGCTGCTGGCGGGGCGCACCCTCGTCGTCGCGGGCTACGGCATGTGCGGACGAGGGGTGGCGGCGCGGGCGCGGGGCATGGGCGCGCACGTCATCGTCACGGAGGTGGACCCGCTCAAAGCCCTCGAAGCCGTCATGGATGGCTTCAGTGTGATGCCGATGTCCGAAGCCGCCAAGCGGGGTAACATCTTCATCACCGTCACTGGCGACATCAGCATTCTCCGCGAGGAGCATTTCGCCGTGATGAAAGACGGCGCGATCGTTTGCAACAGCGGGCACTTCAACGTCGAGATTGACATCCCTGCGCTGGAGAGCATGTCCATCCGCAAGCGGCGCATTCGCGGGCACGTGGACGAATACACCTTACAGGACGGACGCAAAATCTACCTGCTCGCCGAGGGTCGCCTCGTCAACCTCGCTGCAGCCGAAGGTCATCCCGCTGCCGTGATGGACATGAGTTTCGCCAACCAAGCGCTCTGCTCCGAATACATGGCGAAAAACGCAGCGACGTTGGAGAGGAGAGTTTACCCCGTCCCCAAGGAGATTGACCGCGAAATCGCGCGGCTTAAGTTAGCCAGTCTGGGTGTCCAGATTGACACGCTGACACCAGAGCAGGAAAAATATCTGGCATCGTGGGAAGAAGGAACGTAAACGGTGCGGAGGGCGTAGGGGTGTGGGAGCGTAGGGGAGAAACGACGCTCACACGCTCATACGCCCATGCTCCCATACCCAACTTAGTCCCCGTCTCTCGTTTAGCGAGGGCGGGGATTTTGTTTTGCCCTTGCTTGAAAGGGGAAAGTCATTTAACATAAGACTGAAAGGAGCGTGACGACGACGTTCTTTCGTTATCGAGATATTGAACAGTTGCAGGAGGACGTGGAGGCGCTCGGCGTGGACGTGCGCCTGCAGCCGCACGTGAAGGCACTGCTGGAACCTGTGCGTATCGGCACGCTCGTGGCGAAGAACTCCCTCGCCATTCACCCGATGGAAGGCTGCGACGGGACCCTGGATGGCAAGCCGGATGAGTTGGTGTTCCGCCGCTACCGGCGCTTTGGCGCGGGCGGCGCCGGGCTGATCTGGTTTGAGGCGACGGCGGTTCTGCCCGAGGCGCGAGCGAATTCGCGGCAGTTGCTCATCAATGCGGGGAACGCGAAGAGTCTAGAGGAGCTGCTGAACACGGCCAAGCGCAGTCACGCCGAGGTGTTCGGTTCAGCGGAGGGGCTGGTGTGCGGCATCCAACTGACGCACTCGGGGCGATACAGTCATCCGCAGCCGCTCATCGCCGTCCACGACCCCGCGTTAGATGCGAAGAAAAACATTCCGCCGGACTACCCCGTGTTGAGCGACGAGGAGTTGGAGCGGATAGAGGACGCCTACGTGTGCGCCGCGCAATGGGCGCAGAAAATCGGGTTTGACTTCGTGGACATCAAGCAGTGTCACCGCTACCTGCTGTCGGAACTGCTGGCGGCGAAGACGCGCGAGGGACGTTACGGTGGGAGTTTTGAGAATCGCACGCGGTTCGTCCGTAACGTCATTGCGAAAATCAAGGCAGCGTGTCCGGGGCTGGCGATCGCCTCGCGCATCAACGCCTACGACGGCGTGCCGTATCAGATGAGCGCGGCGGGGAAAGAGGGCGTGCCGTGCCCCTACACCACTCCCTACCTATTCGGCTTCGGCTGCGATGAAGATGACCCACTGCGGGAGGACTTGACTGAGCCGATTCAACTTGTCCGCTGGCTGCGCGATTGGGGCGTATGCCTCCTCAACGTTTCGATGGGCAACCCCTACGCGAACCCGCACATCGGGCGTCCGTTTGAGAAGCCGCCCATTGACGGCTACGCCGCGCCGGAGCATCCGTTGCGAGGGGTGGAACGACACTTCCGCGTCACCCGCGCCATTCAGCGCACCGTTCCCGATGTTCCCGTCGTCGGCACGGGCTACAGTTGGCTGCGCCACTACTTCGCGGCAGCGGGTGAAGCGAATAAGCGGGCGGGCGACGTGAGCCTCGTCGGCTTGGGGCGTGGCGCGATCGCCTACCCCGATTTTGCCCGAGACCTTCTGGAACACGGCGCAGTCAAGCCCAACAAGGTGTGCCTCGCGGTCAGTTACTGCACTGCTCTCATGCGCTGGAAGCACAACGCCTTGGGGCAGTTCCCCTGCGGCTGCGTCCCCCGCGATGAGGTCTACGCGCCCATTTACCAGCAGGGACTCAAGACGATAAAGAGGTGAGAACGATGGCTGTGGCAACCCCCAACCGTCTCCGCTCGCGCAGCGGCAAACTCCGCCTGACGGAGGAAGAGTTCGCGGTGTGGTGGGATGAGGACACGCGGGCGGCGTTCGTGGGTGGAGAGGTAATTCTCTTGTCGCCAGAATCTGTGGTGGACGAACGGATACGATGGTTCATCGGTTCTGTCCTGGGCATCTACGTCACACATCGTGGGGTGGGCGAAGTGTTCGGTCCCAACCTTCAGGCGCGACTGCGGGTGGAACTGCGACGCATGCCCGACCTGGTTTTTGTGGCGCAAGCGAGCGCCCATCCTCTCCATGAGAGCTACCTCGAGGGCGCGCCGGACTTGGTGATGGAAATTGTCTCCCCCGACAGCGTCGCCCGCGACGACTGCGAGAAGTATCTGGAGGATGAGCGCGCGGGTGTGCGCGAATGCTGGATCGTTGACCTGCAATCCAAGCGCGTGGAGTTTTACGGTTTGGAGCAGGGACGCTACATCGCGCAAAAGCAAAAGCGCGGGGCGTATCACTCAAAAGCTGGGGGAGTTAGGGGTGTTGTGATATGCGCGTTCTCGTCATCGGCGGGACGGGGTTTCTGAGTTCCGCCATCGTCAAAGAAATGCAAGCGGCGGGGCATGAAGTGAGTATCTTCACGCGGGGACAACGCCCTGCGCCGAACGGTGTGACCGCAATAGTGGGCGACCGTAAGAACTACGCGGCGTTCAAGGCAGCGTTGTCCCAGCACACCTTCGACGCCGTGATCGACTGCATCGGCTACGTGCCCGAGGACGCGCAGTCGGATGTGGAGACGTTTGCAGGGCGCGTGGGACATTTCATTTTTATCAGCACCGATTTCGTCTATGGCGGCGAACCGCGCAAGCTGCCGCTGAGAGAAGACACCACCCCGACGGAGGCTTACAACGATTACGGGCGCAACAAAGTGAAGTGCGAGCGGATTTTGCTGCAAGCATGGCAGGACGCGCAGTTCCCCGCCACGATTCTGCGACCTCCGCACGTCATGGGGGCAGGCTCCCATTTAGGCACGGGCAGTTGGCATGGGCGCGACCCGATGCTCATTGACCGCCTCCGACAGGGCGCGCCGGTGATGGTGCTGGACGGGGGTATGCTATTGATTCAACCCGTCGTTCACACCGACGTCGGGCGGGCGTGTGCGGCGGCGTTGGGAAAAAGGCAGACGTTCGGACAGGTTTACAACATGGCGGGAAACGAGGTTGTGACGACGAAAGAGTATCACCAAATCGTGGGCGAGTGCCTCGGTTGTCCCGTGGCGTTTCTGTCGCTGCCGTCGTCCGTCTACGTCGAGGCGTTTCCCGACCGCCGTCCGTTCGCGCAGCATCGCGTCTACGACATCGGCAAACTCATCCGCGACACCGGCTACACGCCGCAGATCACCGTGCGCGAGGCGATTCGGGAGATGGTGGACTGGCTGCAAGCCAGCGGTCAGGCGCAGCCCTATCAAGCGCAGCCATTGGAGGAGGCGATAGCAGCGGCGATTCAAAATCGCGACGAAGAATTGCTGCGATTGTTGCGTAATGCGTAATGTTTAATGTGCGTTGCGTATTGCGCGATGCGGGAGAAGCCGTTTACGAATTACGAATGACGTTTTACGCTTCACAGCAAGGAGGTGGGCGATGTCCTCCACAGATAACACCGATTATTGTCAATCAGCGCGTCAGCGCCTTGCTCAGGGAGAAGCCGATGACGCCATCGCGCTGTTGCAACAGGCGATTCTCAAGGACCCGCGCTGCAGCGACGTCTACACGTTGTTGGGCGAAGCCTACCTGCAAAAGGGCATGGTGCAGGAGAGCATCGCGGCGTTGAGCACGTCCCTTAGTTTGAACCCTCGTAACGTCGCGGCGCACGTTGATCTCGCCATCGCGCTCCAGCGGGTCGGACGTTTACACGAAGCCGTGTTGGAGTTGCAGGACGCGCTGCAAATTGACCCTGACCACGAAAGAGCGCGGGCGTTGCTGCGCGAGATGGAAGCGCAGCGGGGATCGCAAGGCAAAATCGCCCGCGACGCCGTCGCGGACTCTCCTGTGCTGGAAATCCGCGACGACAGCGATGTTGTTTGCTCTCACTGCGGCGCAGAGAACGACGCAGCAGCGAATTTTTGCCGTTTGTGCGGGCGGACGATACGCCGCTATGAGACGCGCCCCACCTCCGAGCGTTCGGCAGCTTCCCGCGTCCCCTCCCTGCCCTATGCGGGGCTGGGGCAGCGCGCGGCGGCGCACCTGATTGATTTTGCGGCGCTGGTGAGCCTGACCCTGTTCGGGCAGATTCTGTTGTTTCCTGTTCTGGAGCAGATGGCTCCGTCCGGCGACCCCATGGCACTGGCAGGCATGACATTTTTGGGACTCTTTGTGCTCTACTCTATTGTCTGCATCGGCACTTGGGGCAGGACGCTGGGCATGGCGGTTGTCCGCATCAAGGTCGTGCGGGAGAACGGTTCTCCCCCTGGGTATATGACTGCCCTTGTGCGCTTGATGGCTTTTATGATGCCTTCCTGTCTGTGCGGTTTGCTGACCCTGTTGAACTGCTTGTCCTGTGCGTGGGACGCGCGCCGCCAGACGTGGCACGACAAAGCGGCGGATACCTTTGTAGTGAGGGGATGAACTTCGTCCTCGGTCGTTGACTGGTCTTTCCGGAAGCAGCCGAGGACGAGGACGAGGACGACGCATGAAAATGTCATTGCGAGCGCAGCGAAGCAATCTCTGGCGGGGATGACTTCGCGCCGCTCGCCACGACACTTCCGGAAAAGGAGAAGCAAAATCATGTCCACCGAAAGTCCCAACGAAGCCGTCAACTTGTGTCAAGCCGCGCGGGAGAGTCTGCAGCAGGGAAACGTCGACGACGCCATCGCGCAGTTGCAGCAGGCGATTGCGCAGGACCCGCGCAACGATGAGGCGTATGCGCTGCTGGGTGTGGCGTATGCGCAGAAGGGGATGACGGACGAGGGCATTGAGGCGTTGAGCACAGCGGTCAGCCTGAATCCCAACAACGCATCCTCCCGCATGAACCTCGCCGCCGCCTTGCAACGCGCTGGGCGGCTGCACGAAGCCGCGGCGGAGTTGAACGAGGCGCTACGGATTGACCCGACCTACCAGAAGGCGCAGGAATCTCTCGCGGCGATTCAGGCGCAACTGCAGGCGCAAGCCGCCCAGACACCCGAGGCACAGCCGTCCGTCTTTGCTTCGTGGGAGCAGGCAACAGGTGCAGGCGTGGCGTGCCCGTCCTGCCAGACGGAGAACAAACCCGACGCGCAGTTCTGCTTCAACTGCGGGCAGTCGCTGACGGGCGCAGCGACGCAAACCGTCGGCGCGATGGAACCCGTTCCGCCGATGCCAGGCATGGCAGTCGGTCCCGTCCCATTTGAAGCCCGCGAAAAACACGGCGGATTTCTCCCCGCGCTATGGGAGACGTGGAAGGAGGCGTGTTTCTCGCCCAACACGTTCTTCGAGAAGGTAGGACGGTCGGAGGACCTCAACGCGCCCCTTCTCTTCGCGGTCATCTGCGGCAGCGTGGGCATCATCGTGTCACAGGCGTTCAGCATAGCGCTGCAAACCGTCATGGCAGGGCTACTGCCTGCTCAACAGCGCGGGGGTGCGGTGTTCGGGATGGGCTTCGACGTGGTGGTCAGCGTGGTCCTGATGGTGCTCGCGCCCCTGTGGGTTCTGCTGGGGTTAATTATCAATGCAGGGATTGCGCACGTGGGACTGATGATTTTCGGCGGGGCGAAAAAGGGGTTTAACATGACCCTGCGCACGATGTCTTACGCTTCAGCGGCGCAAGCCTTCGGGGTTATTCCGTTATGCGGCGGCTACATCGGCGGCATCTGGGCGCTCGTGCTGGGAATCATTGGGTTAGCCAAAGCCCACGAGACGGATACGTGGCGGGCGGTGCTGGCGGTGTTGCTGCCGCTCGTCGTGTGCTGCGGACTGATGCTCGTTCTGGGGATAGGATTTGTCGCTCTCATCTTTGGCGCCGCTGTCGGCGCGGGCGGTGGCGTGCGCCCCGGCGGGGCTGGACCGCTCTAAGAGTGTGTATAAAAACGAGGCGCTCGATCCCTCCCCCCGTCCCTCCCCTTGGGGAAGGAGGTGGTTTTTCTCTCCAACGGAGAACAACGGACCACACGGTGACGGACAGGGAGGTGGGACAGAGCAGCGGTCCTGTGGTCCGTGGTCCGTAGTGCATCGTTAGCCGTTGGGACTTTTCATCCGTTGGGAAGTTGATGCCCCTTCCTTCAACGCCGCGCACGCCTCCTGCACAGCGGTCGCCAGGGTGGTAATGGCTTGCGGGTCGTCCGCGGTGATGACGTGGGTGATTTTGCCTGTCTTATTAATCAGGAAGAAAGTCGGGTAGCCGTGGCAATCATACTTCTTCCAGAGGAGGCCGTCGTTGTCCAGCACGACGGGATACGGAATCCCCCACTCGCGGATTTTCCTTTGCACCTGCGCGGGGTCGGACTCTGTCTGACTACCCTGCGCTGGGGTGTGGATGCCAATCAGAACCAGCCCTTGGTCTTTGAACGCCTGATGCAGCCGCACCATATCGGGCGCGATGCGCTGACAGTGGGCGCACTCGAAACGCCAAAACTGCAGCACAACGACCTTCTTCCCCTTCAAATCCGCGAGGCGCAACGGGGCGGAGTTGAACCATTTCGCGCCTTTGGGGAACTCTGTCACCCCGGGCGGTTTGGGTGGAGGCGGGGGCGTTGGCGGAGGCGGCTCGGCAAAATACTTCGCCGCCATGACGGCTCCAAGGACGCCGACGATAATGAGTGCCTTGTAACTGTTCTTCACTGCGTCTTCTGCTCCTTGAAAATAACTGCACCCACGGGAGGGCGGCGCTCCAGCGGAGCCATCAGGTTCGGCTCGAGCCGACGGTTCAGCAGGAGCCTCACCCTCCTGGTCGGTGATTTTCACCCGGGGTGGTGTCCGAGTGCATTACGCAAAATTTGCAGTCCCACTCTGTTGGGGGGCATTCGTAGGGGCAGGCGTCCCTGCCCGCCCGCTTCTGTCATCGCAATCGGGCTGGCACGGCGGGTGCCCTCGGGGCGCGCCCCTACAACGTTGCAAATTTTACGTCATGCAACCTGGTGTCTCCATTAAGGTATGAGCAACTCCTCCGACAATCGTCCTCACCGTCGTTCGTTCTCGAACTGCAAAAACAACCGACGACGAGGATGGGCACGATTTTCATCTTGCGTGGCGAACCGTCAGGTTCTTGGACGGTTCTCTCAAAATTACCCGTCAGGGCGAGCGGCGGGAAGCCATCCCCGACAGCGGAGACGGCGGTAGCGGGGTGGATG
>JANWYM010000779.1 GCA_025055355.1 Abditibacteriales bacterium | reverse complement strand
TGCCCTGCCAGACATCGTGATTGCCGATGCCATTTGGCAAACAGCATTAGACACACGGAACGGTCGGGGACACTCCTACTACTGCCGCCCCTCGACAGCACATAGCAAGAGCGCGGCAGCGATGCCCAGTCGCCGGTCAAATAACTGCTGCGTGTCGGGAGAAAAGTCAACGGTCAGTTTCAGAATGAACGGGTTGAAGTTCTGCTTGAAGTGGCAAACGGGCGTGCCATGAATCTCGGCGTGGAAGTTCTGCGGCACCAGGTTGGTCAACAGCCGCCGCACCAACGCCAGAGCAACGCTGTCCTCGCGGATAAATCCGATGTCGTTGTCATTCGCATCCATGATAATCCACTCATCCTGAATGATGGACTTCAGCCCCTTCCGCTTGAACGCGCCGATTTTCTCGTGGGTTGTGGAGTCCACCACATCGTAAGCCGCCGAGAAATCCAGGATCTGCCGCGCCTTGATGGAGAGAATCTCCGTCTGCTTGCTCGTATCCGTGTAGAGGCGGATGTCCTCCTTGAGTTTGAACGCCTTCATATCGCCGTAGAGGATGAGTTGCCCAGCAGGGTCGTAGATGGAGAACGACCCGCCAAACAGTTTGAGGGCTTTGCGCCGCACCAGATACGTCTGATGTTGAAACCGATCCGTCATCGCTCCGCTGGTCATCGTGACGCCTGCGAAGGCACGTTAGCACGTTGGCACGTTGGCACGTTAGCAGGTTGGCACGTTAGAACGTTGAAACCTGCTAACGTGCCAACGTGCTAACGTGCTTTGGACACATCCTCCCGCAACCATACCTCCCCCATTGCCCGCAGGTTTTCAACGGGGATCGCGAGGTGGTCGGGGGCGTGGTATTCGACGCCGATGAACCCACCTGTCGGGGTGCCCCATGCATGCAACAGCAAACGCGCTTCCTGCCGCACTTCCTCAGGAGTCTTTAAGGGCAGTGTGCGTTGGATGTCGCAGGTGGCGGCAAAGCAGACACGCCCGGCGTAGCGGCGGCTGATTTGCTCGATGCCCAAAACGTGCGGCTGCTCGATGTCCAGCACGTCGCAGCCCATCTCAATGAACTCCTCCAGCAAGTCGTTCACCCGCCCGCAGGTATGAAACCAGACGCGCCAGCCTGCCGAGTGAATGAAGTCAAACAACCGCTGATAGCGCGGCTTGAAGAACTCGCGGAAGGTTTCCAGTGACACGAACGGGCGGTCCTGCATCCCCCAGTCATCGCTCAACGCCACGCCGTCAATCCGATGTCCTCCATGACGGGCGTAGCCGCGAACGAACCCCATCTGGACCTCCAACACGCGGTCGGCGAGGTCGTGAACTTTGTCTGGTGCGAGGTAAAAGTCCTGAAGCAGATAGCTCATCCCGCGCAGAGCGCACATCCGCTCAAACAAAGTAAACGTGCAGTCCGCCAGCACGAAGCGGTCGCCGGCGGACTGCAACTGCTCCTTCAGGGTCGCAAACCGCCCCGGCGCGTCCGGGTCGGGGAGGGAGACAGCGTGATATCCGTTCGCCAGCGGCGCCCCTTTCGGCTGTCCCATATCTCCTGTGGACAAATCCCACACACAGCCCCACTCATCCATGCCCGGCGCCGACGGCTGCCACCCCTGAGCCGTCCCGTAGTGCACCCAATGCAAATCGCTCACGCCTACCGAGGGGCAATGCACCGGCACGCGGTCAGGACGCCGAAAGGTGATGGCTCTGTGCACGCGCTCGCGGGAAGTCATACCCTATCCGCTCCGAGGAGACAGTATAAACGAAACATCATGAACAAACAAGGCAAAAATCAAAGACAAAACGGAACGGTAGCGCAGGCTTCCTGTATTGCCTCATCGCGCCCTGAATGGTTTTGGTCGAAAGTTGCGCCGTTGCTGCTAAGGGGGTCGCCATAAATTCTGTCCGAGGGAAATTGCTTCGCTCAGCATGACAGCCCTACGGCTTTGTCATGCTGAGCGAAGCGGAGAGTCTCGGCATTGATAGGGGTGACAAA
>JANWYM010000778.1 GCA_025055355.1 Abditibacteriales bacterium | reverse complement strand
CCGAACACCAGCCCTTCGAGGAGCGAGTTGCTGGCGAGGCGGTTCGCGCCGTGAACGCCGGTGTTGGCGACCTCGCCGCAGGCGTAAAGGCCGGGGATGTCCGTCGCGCCGTGCGTATCGGTTTTGACGCCGCCCATCATGTAGTGAGCGGCGGGCGAGACGGGAAGGGGCTGTCGGCTGGGGTCGTAGCCGTGCGCCTTGCAGGTTGCGTAGATGCAGGGGAAACGTTGGGCGATAAAATCGGCGGGGTGCGCGGTCAAGTCGAGCAGGGCATGGTCGCTGCCCGTGCGGTGGCACTCTTCGAGGATGGAGCGCGCCACGATGTCGCGGGGTGCGAGTTCCGCCATCGGATGGTAGCGCGGCATGAACCGCTCGCCGTGCACGTTGCGCAAAATCGCGCCCTCCCCCCGCGCCGCTTCGGAGATGAGGAACTTCGGTTCGCGCGGCACGGCTAAGGCGGTGGGATGGAACTGCACGAACTCCATGTCGCGCAGGGTTGCCCCCGCGCGGAACGCCATCGCCAGACCATCCCCTGTGACAACGGGCGGATTGGTCGTCACGCGATATAACTGACCGCAGCCGCCCGTTGCCAAAATTGTCGCCTTCGCCTGAAAAATCCTCAACTGCCCCAGCGCGTCCAGCGCGAGCGCGCCGAGGCAGCGTCCGCCTTCATCGGTCAGCACGTCCACTGTAAAGGTGTTTTCAAAAGTGGCGATGCCACGTTCCCGCGCCTGCGCCATCAGCACGCACATGACCTCGCGCCCCGTGGAGTCGCCGTGCGCGTGAACGATGCGCCGCGCGCGATGCGCCCCCTCGCGCCCCAGCAGCAGTTGACCGTGCGCGTTGGTGTCGAACCTCGCCCCCCACCGCATCAACTTGCGCACGCAGCGCGGCCCCTCTGTCACCAGCACGGACACCGCCTCGCGGTGGCATAGCCCCGCGCCCGCGTTCAACGTGTCTTCAAGGTGAGCGGCAGGCGAATCCTCTGCGTCCAGCGCCGCCGCAATCCCGCCCTGCGAGTAAAACGTGCTACCCTCGTGCAGAGCATCCTTCGTGACGATTGCCACACTGCCGGACTCCGCAGCGTCTAACGCTGCCGACAGCCCCGCGATGCCACTGCCCACGATGAGAAAGTCGAACTCCACTCGCTCGCATTCGGCGGGATCGAAGTCCAACAGGTATCGTCGCATCAAGACGGCGAAGTGACCGGTGAGCAGTGACCAGTAACCAGTGACCAGTGATACCGCGATTGCTTGCCGGATACTGGTCACTGCTCACGTAACTTACACTCACTTCACCAACTTCAGGATCGCCCGGAATTCCTCTGTCCCTGCTTCGCGTAACATCTCGTAAATCGCCATCTCCGCGCTGGTGAGGACCGCTCCCGCGTCGCGCATTCGCTCGAGCCCGAGGCGGTAGTTGCTTTCAGCGCGGGAGGAAACGGCATCAGCCGCAACGTAAACTTCCAAGCCCATTTCCAGCATGTCCAGCACGGTCTGGACAACGCAGACGTGGGATTCGATACCGACGATGAGCCATTGTGTGCGACCCGTTGTCTGCATCGCCTCCTGCGCCGCCTGAATACCGCAGCCGCTAAAGGTCAATTTTGCGATGGGCTGATAGAACGCGCCCAGCGCTTGCCGGATTTCGGGCAGCGTCGTCCCCAGCCCCTGCGGGTATTGTTCCGTCACAACCATAGGCAACCCCAGCACCTTTGCGGTTTCGATGAGCAGCACTGCGTTGCGCACGACGCGCTCGCGCTCGAAGATGAGCGGCATCAGTTTTTCCTGTATATCCACCACGAACAGCGCCGCTGCCTCGCGTCGCAGACGCCGCGCGGCAGGAGGAGAAGTTGACATGCTACGACCTCCCACGATCATTCTGAGTTTGCATTATACTTAGTGGGAGAAGGAACGTCAAACGGCGTTTCACCGTTGCCGAGTTGGCAGGTTCAACGTTCTAACGTGCCAACTCCCAACTCGCTAACATTCAGGAGTAAG
>JANWYM010000777.1 GCA_025055355.1 Abditibacteriales bacterium | reverse complement strand
CCCTCGGCTGCGCGTCGCGGTGCAGCACGGCGAACCTCTTGAACGTGCCGTAGCCGTAAAGGTGCGGCTGGTCGAACGCCCACACCTTCGACGGCAGGGCGCGGTAGCTGCCTTCCCACGCGCCGTAGAGGTGGTAGTTGACGTTGCCGTTGCGCTGCTGAGAGAAAAAGAACGTGATTTCCCCACTGCCGATTTCGTAGCGCTCGAACGAGCCGCGAATGGAGTCCTCCAACACGCGGCCGCCCGACGGGATGGGTTCGCGCAACACGATGTAGCGTCCGACGGCGGGTGAGTTCGCCGCCATGAACCACGCAACGGAGACTTCGACGTGCTTGCCCGCCGACACCTCATCGGCGAGGTTTGTCCACGCCGCCACGTTCGTCACCGTGCTGAACCCACGTGGCACCAGCTTGCCGTTCCACGTGCGCGGGGCTTGCGTGTAAGTGCGACGAACAGTTATCGGGGAGGAGGGGGAGGCTCCGGCTAAACCTTTCTCGGCCAGCATCTTGTCGTCCATCATCCCCTCGTCGGTGAACCCCGTGAGGACGCAAGAGTAGGTGAACGTTCCTTTGCCCTGCAGGGAGAATGAGACTTTCGCCTTTGGCTCGGCGGGAGCCTCGCCCTCCCGCCAGAGGTCGGACGGAACTTCAATCGTCTGCACGTGCGCATCGCCCGCTACGTCCAGGCGCTTGATTTCCTTGCCGTTGACGCTCACGATGAGCGTGTATTTCTCCGGCGCGATGTGCTTCGCCCGCGCGTGCTGAATGAGCGCCGCCAACGCCCACGCTGTCTGACGCGGCGTGTGCCAACCCCTGCCGATTCTCCGCCCTAAAAGGAACTGCGCAAGGTCCTCAAGGAGAGGGTTTTTCGGCTCCACCCGCGCCAGCGCGAGCGTGATCATCGCCACGTCCTCCAACGTAGGGGCGGGCGTCTCTGCCAGCCCTTTCGGTATCCGCCCCACCAACAGCCGCGTGCAGTCCTGCGCCATCGGCTCGCGGTGCATGTTCGCCAGCGTCAGCGCGAGCAGCGCAAGGCTGCGCGTGTCCAGCGCGTTGCGCAAGCGGTGCAAGCGGTTGACGAACGCAAAGTCCGCCGCGCCCGCGACGCTCTGCGCGTAAAGGATGACCACCTTCGTCGCGTTGTCGCCTTCGCTCGTTTGCTGGAAGCGGTTCTGCAAGAACGCCAGCCCCCGCGCCAGCGTCTGAATCGGCACGACGAAGCCCAGTTGTTTCGCCTGCGCCAATCCACTCACGACATCGGCGGTGACCTGTAAATCGCTCGCTCGCTGACCCATTGACCCGCTAACCCCTCGACCCTGCATCTGTGGCAACGCCCAACTCCATCCACCGTCCTGATTCTGAGTGGCAACAAGTCGCGCCACGTGGCTCTCCACCTCGGAGGAAAACCTGCGGAAAACCTCCCCCTCCCCCCCTCGGAGTAAGGAGGGGTCGGGGGAGGTCGGATGCAGTGAGCGCAGGTAACCGACCGCGTTGACCACAATCAACAACCGCTGCGCCACGCTGTCGGTGAGCGGTAGCCCCCAGCCGTAGCCCGATGGGTTCGCCGCGATGTCAAGCAGCGTCGTCGGCACGTTCGGTCCGACGGTGATGGTCATGCGCTTGCTCAGATACTTCGCCTCTGGCAACTTGACCTCTACCGTTCTATCCGCCTGCGCCGTGCCGCTCGCCGTGGCGATATGCTCAACGCCCCACGGACGCACAGGCACGGTTTGTTCGACAGCATCGCCCAGCCCTGCTACGTCCGTCGTCACCTTCACGTTGAACGTCACGGATTTGACATCCGGCACGTCGAACCTGAAAGGCACTTCCTGAATCCCCTTGGCTGGAACAGTGACGGTTGCAGGCTGCGGCGGTTGCCCACTGGTCACTGATAACTGGTAACTGGTCACTGCCTTCACGGGCTTGTCCGTGTTGTTGTGCAGCACCGCCGTCACCGTCACGCTGTCGCCTTGCTGCAACACGGGCGGCGTTTTGAGTTCGAC
>JANWYM010000776.1 GCA_025055355.1 Abditibacteriales bacterium | reverse complement strand
CGGGCTCCCTTTTCCAGAAGGGCAAAAAGGCGCAACGCAAAAACGACTTGAATAGTCCTGAAGGACGACAGTAATTCTAATCCAACCCCTCTCGTTGCGCAAGGGGCTTTATCACAATGAGTGCACATCTGACGGTGGGACAACTGACACGTGAGGCGTCCGTGCTGCGTCCGACGGACCCGGTGGGACGGGCGGCGGAAGCGCTGCGGTTTTCGGTTTACTCCGCCCTGCCCGTCGTGGACAACGGGCGCATCGTCGGCATCGTGACGGAAGAGAACCTGCGGCGTCTGTTCCCGCTGATAGCCTCGAACGGTAGCAACAACAACGGACAGGTCAAACCGACCGTGGACCTCATCATGCGGCGAGACGTGCTGCCTGTGCCAGAGTCGCTTCCGCTGTCCACGCTGTCAGCCTATCTGGAACAGCAGCCGATGGACGCCCTCCCAGTAGTGGACGCGAGCGGACGGTATCGCGGCATGATTAGTCGCGCCGATGTGATCGCCGCGCAGTGCGAAGCCATTCGCCCACCCCTCATCGGTGGCATGGCGACCCCCCTCGGCGTCTACCTGACAACGGGGGCGCAGCGCGCCGGGGCGGGACATCTGGGGCTGTTTCTGACGGGCGTCTTCATGGGCACGCGCATCATCCTAACGCAAATCATCCTGACCGCTGTGTGCCTGGTGATTGACATGCGGTGGAAGACTTCCTATCTGGAACTATATCAGCGCTCCGAAGCGCTACCGCCGCTGAGCATCGGGTTGGTGTTTACGCTCTGTTCCATGTTGTTGTTCATGCTGTTCATTCGCTTGTCGGGACTGGCGGGTTATCACGCGGCAGAGCATCAGGTCGTTCACGCGATCGAGCGCGCCGAGCCTTTGACCCTGGACATCGTCCGCACGATGCCACGCCCCCACCCGCGCTGCGGAACGAACCTCGTGGTCGGGCTGGGGCTGCTCTACTTCAGTCTGATGCACCTGCCGCGTGAGATCTGTTTGCTCGGGGTGGCGGCGACGGTCCTGGGCTGGCGCACTATCGGCGGCTGGATGCAGCAACATTTCACCACCAAGCCCGCCACCGATAAGCAGCTCCTTAACGGCATCCGTGCTGGCGAGGAACTGCTGCGCCAATTCCGCGCCCACCCTGACCCCTATGCTTCGCTGTGGCAGCGCCTCGTCAACATGGGTTTGCTGCAAGTGTTCGCGGGGGCGTGGGCGGTGATGTTTCCGTGGCAGGAACTGATGAACTACCTTGCGGTCTGGTCGGTGCGGCTATGATCGGGGACAAAAGTTACGCAGTTGCTTCTACCATTTGCCCTTTCCCCTCAGCCCTCGCGCAAGGGGAGGGGAGGGGTAAAGCGTTGGCACGTTAGCACGCGAGCAAGTTGGCACGTTGCGTCTGCCCACTGACCGACCTGCCAACTTGCTCACTCCGACTCGATGAGACACTTTATCGTTCAAGCCATTCAACAAGCCTTGGAAAAGGCGCGGGCGGCGGGGCAGGTGGAGTTTCACACCCCGCCGGCTTTCACGGTGGAACGCCCGCCGCAGAAGGAGTTCGGCGACTTCTCGACGAACGCCGCGCTGGTGCTCGCCAGCGAGATGCACGCCTCCCCGCGCCGCGTCGCGGAAAGCCTTTTGCCTTTTTTGAACCTTGCGGAGATCGCGGACAAAGTTGACATCGCCGGCGCTGGCTTCATCAATTTTCACCTCAAACCGGATTGGTTATGGGACGTGGGGCGGCGGGTGTTGCGCGAGGGCGAACGTTACGGCGGCAGCGATCTCGGCAGGGGCAAAAAGGTATTGGTGGAGTTCGTCAGTGCAGACCCCAACAGTCCCATTCACATCGGGCACGGGCGCTGCGCGGCGATCGGCGATGTGCTCGCCAACCTGCTCGCTGCCTTGGGCTATGAGGTGCAGCGCGAGTTCTACATCAACGACGCGCCCACCAGCACCCCGATTCTCAACCTCGCCCGTTCCGTCGAAGCCCAGTATCTTCACCTGTTAGGGC
>JANWYM010000775.1 GCA_025055355.1 Abditibacteriales bacterium | reverse complement strand
CCCCCCGTGACAAAGGGGGAAATGGGGGGTAGGATTGTTGGCTCACGATGCCACCTCCTCCTCCGCGACTTGCAAAGCCGCCCGCAACTTCTCCAGCCCGGCACGGATGCGACTTTTGACGGTGCCCAGCGGCACCTGGAGATGTTGCGAGATCTCCTCATCTGTTAGTTGCATGAAGTAGCGCATCGAGATGACTTCCCGCTCCGTTGCGAGTAATTTTTTCATCGCCTCATAGACGGCGAGGTAGCTGACGAGACGACTCTCCGACACCTCCGCGTCACAATCCGCTGCGGGCGCGACGTGGGCGACAGCCTCCCCCTCCATTTTTTTGCGGCGCAGCCAGTTAAAGATCGTGTTCTTGGTGATGCCCACCACCCACGTCGAGAACGTCGAGACGCCGCGAAAGTTCGGCAGCCCCTGCCACACCGCGATCCACACATCCTGCTCGATGTCGTGCAAGTCGTCGGCGCTCACTGCCGTCAGCCGCTTACGGATCTCGCCGCAGACCAGCGCCCGGTACTTGCGCCGCAGGTGGTCATACGCCCCCTCATCCCCCTGCTGCGCCCGCTGCCACAGCCCTCGGTCGGGGTCTTGCTCCCACATCATCTCGCGCTCTCCCCCGTCGCTGGAGTAAGTTTAGTATAACACGCGGAAGTTTTTTTTCCAAGCCGTCATCCAAATAGCGGTCTCGCGCTACTAATCGGCAAAACACAAATTCAAGGGGGTCGGACAGGATGAAGGGAAGATGGATGGGTTGGCTTGAGGTGAGTTTAACGACGGAGAGAGCGGAAGCGAAGTGGGCAGGGTATATTGCGGCGTGGGCAGTCACGATGTGGCGATCTAAGGCGGTGATGACCTGCACCCTTTTATTTATCCTCGCTGGGCTGTCGCTGTTCTGCCCGTCAGCGCAGGGCGGCCCGATTGTGATGGACCCAAAAAAGCGCGGGTCTTTTGGATCATACCATCAGGGGAACACGACTTGCTGGACGTCTACAGAACGCGCAATGGGTGGGGAATTACATTTCTTAACCCGGGAGTGCCTGTGCATCCCTTGACCCAAGAAGCACTTTACTACAATTTTTTCATAGTCAGAGGTTTTCGGATGGCAGCATACGGATTCATACCTACGATGCCGTTGGCGAGGACGAGGATGTGGGACCCATGGGGAGGAACGCGGAGGTGGGAGCCTATATAGACATTGAATACAAACCAGGCGCAGGCGACCCGAAAGACAACCTTCACTGGATTCAAGTGGTCTCGGACAACCACTCAATAGAAGGGAATCATGGTGACCGCGAAAACAGGGTTGATGTTGACCCAGGCGCAAG
This sequence comes from Abditibacteriales bacterium, assembly GCA_025055355.1. Lineage (GTDB taxonomy): Bacteria > Armatimonadota > Abditibacteriia > Abditibacteriales > JANWYM01 > JANWYM01. The sequence continues at coordinate 680 of JANWYM010000775.1, read as the reverse complement.
GACTCCCTACTATGATGATGGTGACACGGCTGACCAAAGGAACTTCTTTGACGCACCCCGCCGACCCGACCCTGAAAATAACCACGACTGGATTGCGGCACTGTTTTTGGTCAAGGGTCGAGATAGTGTAGACAAACCTGTCACTATCTACACCAACTCAGGCATCTTGTGGGGATGGACGAATATCTTCTTCAGAGATGTAGATCTGTTGGGATTTCACGACGCGGTTCACGAGAACCTTCTCGACGACTTGCCTGAGGAACAATACGTCCTCTACCACGACGAATTTCATCGTGAGTTAGCCGCCATTCCTGAACCGTCCGCTTTGACGCTGTGTGCGATAGGCGTCTTGTGCCTGGCGCTTTACGGCTGGCGGCGGCGGAAATGATCCTTTTCTTCTCCCCTTCCTGACTGTGAGGAAAGAGAGGGAGTTATTCATACTGATTCATCGGCACCACGCCGAATGAACATCGCCCTCCTCGTCGTCGGACGTTTGTGAGGTTCGAGAACGAGGACGACGACGAGGACGATTTTCAGGGAAGCGGAGGAAGAAGGTCACTCGGTGATGACCATGGAGTTGCTGGGACGACAAATGCAAAGATGCTCCTTCTTCGACCCCATCATCGGCACATCGGCAAAGATGCAGCAGGTCTTCCATCTGGTCGAGCGCGCCGCCAGCA
>JANWYM010000774.1 GCA_025055355.1 Abditibacteriales bacterium | reverse complement strand
ACGATGGCGAAGTTCTTCACGTCCAATCCTTTGAGGTTCCACTGCGGCAGCAACACCAGGCGCGTGTCATCGTCGCCCTCCGTTGCCTTCCACCGCCATTGCACGGGCGCGACCACGCGCAGTCGCGTCGCGCGAGTTTCATTGCCCACTGTCGCCGTCAGTCGAATCCACGTTCCCACCGGCGCATCAGCGGGAACGAGCAACGCATTCCCCTTCACTTCGCCCGCATCGGTTTGCCAACGTGCCTGCGCTGCGCCTTTCACCTGCACGGTGACTTTGCTGCCCGCCACCGCGTCCCTTTCTGTCGCCACGCTCCACGTCGCCTTGCCCGAGAAGTGCAGCACGTAGCGCACCGCGTCTGGCACTGGCTCAACCCACGTTTCCTCGCCGCTGTCGTGCGTCGTCGGGGCCGGCAGCAGTTTGCCCTCTACGTCGAAAGCCTCACACTGGACCACCGCGCCCCGCACGCCGTAGGGACGACGCACCACAAACTCACCCTCGCCACTGATGCGAATCACTTGCAACCGATGCTTGCCGAGAGGTGAAATTGCCAGACCGCCGTTCGATGCCGCCTCTGCGGTCGAGAACCACTGCCCGCGCCCGTCCAGATAAGTGTAACTCGCGCTCCGGAGGTAGTCCACTTTTCCAGCCCCGCGCAACGCAGAGTAACTCAGCAACTCATTCGGTTGATAGGCAGCCCAACCCGCCGGCGGCAGAACGATTTCCTGCGTTCCCGCTTTGATGCGCCACTCTTCGTGGGGATGGTCGTTGAACCAGAGTTTCAGCCCGCCGGGGTATGCGACGTAAAGTTGCCGCCGCGCGCGCGGCAAATCCAGCGCGACGGCTTCGGAGACGCTCCGCAACTTGTTCCCATCCCAGTAGGCAATGCGCGTCGGCGCCTTCAAACCGTAGCGCGCCTGCACCTGTTGCAGCATGTAGTAGGAGCGGCAGGTGCGCGCCATGCCGTGTCCCTCTTCGACCAGCCAGCCGATGTGACCGTAGGCGAGGGTGTGCAGCAGAAAACGGTCAATGGCGCGGTCAATGTTTTCGGGCGCTTGCCAGTGGGGTATCGCGTCGCAGAAGTGCGCCGTCCAGCCCATGCCGATGTCGCACTCTTTGGGGTGGATTTGATACAGGTCGAACACCGGCAGCAGCGGCTCGTGCGCCAGCGAGCGTCCGTAAGCCAGCGCGTAGTTGCCATCTGCCAGACCCGCGTAGAGCCATTGATAGGTGCCTTCGGAAAAAATCGGTCCGCCGTAAACGCGGGAGTCGTTGCGCAGGATTTCGCCGTAGGCGTAGAAGGTTTGCGCGAACGTGCCCGCACCGGGCACGCGGGCGTCGTAGTCGGTGTAGCCCCACGGAGCGACCGCAGTGTGAACGTCAGTATAGGCGCTGTTGGGGTTGTATTTTTGCTTGATTTGCGGCGCGAGCAGGGCGTCGAACTCCACCGCCTTGAGCGGCTTTAACGCCCAGCACCGCGGCCACGCGCTGCGCCAGTTGCCGTCGGGCGTGCGCTGCACGGCGTCAGGCGTCCAGTGTTCGTTCACCGGCGCGAAATCGGTGTAGTTGGTGTAAAGCCCGCTGAACCAGCCCAACGAGCGCTGGTGCGCGATGTATCTTTGCAGCGCGGCATCGCCGCCCTTCTTCGGCGCGGCGCGCAGGCGCAACGTGAAACTCTCCCCGCCGTCGCGCCAGGTGATCTCGTGGTTGCATTGAATCAGTTTTTCAATGCCATAAGCCCGCAGCCTGCGGCTGCGCTTCATCTCCTTCTCGTAGTCATCCGGTCCCCACGACTCCTGCCACAACCTATCAACGGCTTGCTGGGCGTGCAAGCCGACTGGGTTGGGAATCGTCGGCAGCACTTCTTCAAACATCGGCGAGACGGTGAGGAACACGCGTTCGTAGAGCGGGTTTCGCTTGCCGTCCGTGCGGGGATGGTAGCGCACGCCGCCGTTGATGCGCGCCCCATCTTGCCCGGCGTATTCCGCGCCGTAAGGCTCTGAACCGTT
>JANWYM010000773.1 GCA_025055355.1 Abditibacteriales bacterium | reverse complement strand
CGCGGTGGACGCTTTGCCGCCCTCGTATGCCGCCGTGCCACCGAAGTTGGTCATGGGGAACGAGGGCTCGCCTTCAATCCTGCCGTAGTTGAAATTGATGACCTTCTCCGCGATGCCCAACTTCTCCGCGAACGGCAACCCGTTCGCCAGCCCCCACGGCTCAGGGTTGATGGCTTTCAAGCGCGTGAGCGTTTCGAGATGCTCCTCGTCCGTTCCGAAGATGAGTTTACCTTGCTCATAGAAGCGGCACCATCCGCGCCAGCCGACGTGCATCCAATAAATCAGTTCAATGCCGGGGCGTAAGCGGTCGAGCATCTTGCGGTGTTCGGCGAGCAGGTTGACGAATTCGGCGATGGTGGAACCCGGGTAGCAGCCGGGGTCGCTGTCAATGATGGTCACCCCATCCACCTTCGCCAGCGGGCGCAGCAACGCCTCGCGCCGTTTGATGAACCGCTCCACCGCCGCCGGGTCGCCGGGGTTGACCAACTCGTCGCAGTAGTAGTAATGCCGCTTCTCGAAGGTGAACTTCGACGCCTCTTGGTCGTTGGCTATGATGTTCGGGCAGAGGGCGGTGTAAACGCGCATCCCCAACTCGTCGTGGAGCATGTCAATCACCTTGCTGAATTTGTCCAGATACGCCTTGTCGCTGGGCGTCAGCGGTTGGGGCATGGTCTCCGTCATGTTCCACACGAGGATGGTGTTGTAGCCGAGTTGCTTAAGACCGCTCGCGAAACCGCGCCAGTCCTCCAGCGTCCACGTCCGCGCCGCGTAGGGATGGTTGTAGGGCCAGTGTTTGTGAACGTAAAGTCCAATCATTTTCTCGTTCGCTCCTTTCTGCGCAACGCACGGCGCTGCAAGTAGTAGCGTCAATATGACGCCAAGCAAGCACGTTTTCTGCATAGAAACACTCTCCCGTATCGTCGTTGTCATCGTCCTCGTCGTCGTCCTCGTTCTCGAACCTCACAAACGACCGACGATGAGGACGATTTTCATCCGGCAAGGTGTCCCCTTGGGGACATGGATGATGCCTCCGAAAATGTCGGTCGTTGCGAGCGCAGTGAAGCAATCCCCTATGCTGCAGTCGTCTCCTCCGCTGGGGATTGCTTTGTTCCGCTCGCAACGACATGGTCATACGGCCTGGTGCCCCGACGCGTCGAGGCATGGGCGATTCCCCCTTCCCTCACGAATCCGCTCCCCGCGCCCGATTCAACAACACCGCCGCGAAAATCAGCAGCCCCTGCACGACATACCGCATGAACACGGGAACGTCCAGCAGGGTCATGCCGTTGCTGATGACGCCGATGAAGACGACGCCGACGAGTGTGCCCCAGACCGTGCCGACGCCCCCTGCGAGGCTGGTGCCGCCGATGATGACAGCGGAGATGATGTCTAATTCCCACCCCTGCGCGACGGTGGGCGTCCCGGACATGATGCGCGCCGAGAGCATGATGCCGCTGAGCGCGGCGAGCGCGCCCGTCAAGGCAAGCGCGCTCGTCCGCACCCGCGCGACATTGATGCCGCTCAGTCGCGCGGCTTCGGGGTTGCCGCCCGCCGCGTAAACCGCCCGTCCGAAGGCGGTGTTGTTCATCAACAGATGCAGAGCAACGAACGTGACGATAAGCAACAGCGCGGGGAACGGAATCCCCAGCACATAGCCGCCGCCCAAATACGCATACCACTGAGGAAACGGCGTCAGCGGAAATCCGCCCGTGATCATCAGCGCGCCGCCCTTCAATCCCGTCATCAGCGCCAGCGTCGTGATGAAGGACGGCACCAGATAACGCGACCGCATCACGCCGACGAAAACCCCCACCAGGCTGCCTACCATCAGCGTCAGCACGCCGCCGATTGGAATCGGCACGCCGCGCGCCGTCAGCCAAGCGATGAAACACCCCGAAAACGCCACGTTCATCCCCACGCTCAGGTCAATCTCGCGCAAAATGATGACCAGCGTCATGCCGAACGCGATCAGCCCTTGCATGGAGACGGAGCGCAGCACCGACAGCAAGTTATCCGCCGT
>JANWYM010000772.1 GCA_025055355.1 Abditibacteriales bacterium | reverse complement strand
CATCCGCTACCGCAATCCGTTGACAGTGAAATTTCCCCCATCGCCCACAACAACGACCCTCTCCACCGCAACTATCGTCACGCCCGCCGCCACGTGGCTGCCCGCACCGAGGATGCAGTGGCGAACCGTGCAGCCATCGCCCACCGTGACGCCCTCAAACAGAATCGCATCCGCCACCGTCGCCCCCGCGCCAATGCGGCAGCCGTCGCCGATGCTCACGTAAGGTCCTACCCGCGCGTCAGGCGCCATCGTGACGTTTTTCCCGATGAACGCCGGCGGCGTGACGTTTGGCGTTGCGAGGTCAGTCGTTTGCTTTTCCAGCAAATAATGGTTCGCTGCCAGCATCTCCTCGGGGCGGTTGACGTTTAACCGCCAGTCCGCGCACAGGCAGTAAGTGACGCGGTGTCCTCGGTCAATTAACCACTGCACGGCGTCGGGCAAGTAGTATTCGCCTTGCGCGCTGGGCGGGATGTGCTCAAGGGCTTCCCACAGCGGCGGGGCGAAGATATACATCCCCGCCATGACCAGAGGGCTGAACCACTGCGTCGGTCCTTCCTGCACGCGCACCACGCGCCCGTCCCGCACCTCCGCGATACCGCCTTTGGGCTGCGGTGAAGGTTTCAACGCCAGCGTCGCCGTCGCCGGCTGCGAGCAATAGGTGTCCACCAGGGTCTTGAGCGGGAAGAAGGTCACGTTATCACAAAACGTCACCATGAACGGACGACCGTCGTTGAGTATATCCGCTGCGACGCGCACGGCGTGCGCGGTGCCCAATTGCTGCTCCTGCACAACGTAACGCAAGCGCACATTCAACGCCGCCCCATCCCCCAGCGCCGTGGGGATCGCATCGCTCTCGGCGTCAATGACCACTGTGATGTCGTCAATTCCCGCGTCCCGCACCCGCTCAATGTTGTGCACCAAAAGCGGCTTCCCCGCCAACGGCATCAGCGCTTTAGGGCGCGTCGCCGTCAAAGGGTGCAACCGCGTGCCCTTGCCAGCGGCGAGAATCACAGCGCGGAACGTTTCAGATGATGCAGGCATTGACCTTTTGACTCCCGTGACAATCCATGTCTCGGATTATAACATGCCGCCGGTGGGGATTCAACCCTACCGACTCGCGGGCTACAACCACTCCACCCACTGCACACCCTCCACTTGGCGCAGCTGGGTAAGGATGGAATCGCGCAGAGCGGAGCGCGGCAGGTTGAGCGTAATCTGCGCGCGTTTCTGGTCGGCTTCGTCGGTTGCAAACTCGATGCCCGTCACGCGTGCGCCGGTGCTGTTGATGGTCGTCAGCACCTGACTCAACTGGGCTTCATGGGTGAGCAGGCATTCCAGCGTGCCGCGCTGCTGTCTTTTGTGCAGCCACTTCCATTCGATTTGGCGGAACAACCAGAGCGTCAAAAAAACCAGCACCGAGGTCGCCGCTGCCCCCGCATACCATCCCGCGCCGACCGCCAAACCGATGCCCGCCACCGTCCACAAACTCGCGGCGGTGGTCAAGCCGCGCACCACATCGCCGTGCCGAATAATCGTCCCTGCGCCCAAAAAGCCAATGCCGCTGACCACCTGCGCCGCGAGGCGGGCGGGGTCGAAATTCCTCCCTGCGGCAACGGAGTAGGAAATCATCATGACCAAACATGACCCCATCCCCACTAACACGTGCGTGCGGAACCCCGCCGGGCGCTCTTTGGACTCGCGCTCCATGCCAATCAGCCCCGACAGCACCAGCGCCAGTGAGAGTTTAGTCAGCGTTTCAACGGTGTCTGGAAACGAGAAGTTCATGGCAACTCCACTCCTGTCCGATTTTAGCACAAACGCTCCCGCGTTGAGAAATCTTCTTGACAAAATTTTGAAGATGACTATAATTAGAATTGCCAAGCGGGAGTAGCTCAGTTGGTAGAGCGCGACCTTGCCAAGGTTGAGGTCGCGGGTTCGAGCCCCGTCTCCCGCTCCAGATTCGGTCAGGGGAACTGAAGGAAAAGAGGGAACGATCAGAGCGCGACTCTGACAGTTCCGTCA
>JANWYM010000771.1 GCA_025055355.1 Abditibacteriales bacterium | reverse complement strand
GTTTTGGGCGTCGTGGTTTCGGGTGGGGGCATGTAGAGTCCGGCGTCGCTGATGCTGCCGTTTTCCTCGCCGCCCACGACCGACCAGCGCACGGCGTCGTTCTCGGTGTTGTCCACTATGGCTTTGAACTGTTTCGCGTCCCCGCAGAGGACTTCGGCTTCCGGGGGCTCGACTCTGAGAACCACCGGTGGAATGGTCAGGTATGTCAGGGCGGTCTTGGTCGGGTCGGCGACGGCGGTGGCTTTCACGACGACGGTTTTGGGGGTCGTGACCGAGGAGGGGGCGATATACAAGCCGCTCTCGCTGATGCTGCCCAGCGGGGGAACACCTTCAAGGCTCCACTTCACGTCCCTCTGCGGTGTGCCGCTGACCGTCGCGTAGAACTGATACGAACCGCCGACGGGGATGTAGAGTTTGCCCGACCGTCCGCGAAACAGCGGACCGCGAATCAGGCTGTCCACCGGGTCGAACGGCAGGGTGATGTGCACGACCCGCATGGTGCGGATGCCGATGCCGCGCGACCGTTTGGGGTCTTTGGGAGGGCTGGGCGAGACCTCGACGCTGACGGGCGGCAGGTTGATTTGCGCGAAGGCGAACTTCGTGGGGTCCACGTCGCTGACGGCGCGGATGAGCACGGTGGCGGGCGTGACCGCTGACGGCGGGGCGGTGTAAAGCCCGCTGTCGGAGATCGTGCCGCTCTCGGCGCCGCCGACCACCTCCCACAGGACGCTGTCCGCTTTAGTGTTTTTGAGGTGGGCGCGGAACTGCTTGCTCCCCCCGACGGGAACGTCGGCGCGGGACGGTTCGACGCTGATGGAAACGGGCGGCACGCTGATTTTGGCGGTGGCGGATTTGGTGGGGTCGGCGACGCTGATGGCGCGGACGGTCAACGTCGCGGGGGTGACCAGCACCGACGGGAGGGTGAACAAGCCCGTGGACGATACCGTGCCGTTGCCGCTGCCGCCGTCTACTTCCCAGCGCACGCCGCTGCGCCCCGCGTTGGACACCTTCGCCGTCAATTGCACCGTGCTGCCTGCCAGCGCTTGAGTTTGGGTGGGCGATACGCTCACGCTCACTTCAGGGATTCTCACCGTCGCCGTAGCTTCCACAGCAGGGTCAGCGTCGCTGACCGCACGGACGGTCACAACGGCAGGCGTCGTTATCGTTGACGGCGCGGTGTAAAGACCCCGCTCGTTAATCGTCCCTTGTCCCTTGCCGACCACTGACCAGTGTACGACTTGGTTCGGCGTGCCTCTCACTTCGGCGCGAAACTGCACGGTGCTGCCGACTGGCACTGTCGCCTCGTCGGGGCGCAGACGCATCGAGATTTGCGAGCGACTGCGCTGGCTGTGGGCGTTGCTTCCCAGCAGCAAGAGCAAGCCCGCACTCACACAACACGCAACGCGCAATATGCCATACGCCATACGGAATTTGACCACTTAATCGGTCATGCTGAACGCAGGGAAGCATCTCAAAGAGATACTTCGCTCCGCTCACCACGACGCTGGAACTACGGACACAACAACGCTTTGATATACTCGTTCGTCCCATTCAATAGGGCGAAGAACACATCCACCCCGTCAGTCAACGGAAACGCCTTCGCCCATGTGTCCACCTTGACGGTTCCCGCCTGCAAAAGGTCAATGGCTTTGAGGAAATCATGATGCGTGAAGGCGTAGGAGCCACGCACGGATTTCTCAGCCAACACGATGTCCCGTCCATTGAACGTGGTTGCTTCGGCGTGCGTGCCAATCCACACCGCTGCACCGCCGGGGCGAATCATGGCGACCGACGCGGCGCGGGTGTCGCTCGTTCCCACCGCATCCACGCTCAGGTCGAAGCCGGCGCCCTCCGTAAACTCGCGGGTCGCTTCCGCAAGGCTCTGCGTCTTCACGTTCACGGTCGCGTCGGCAACGAGGCTCTGGGCGATGCTCAAGCGATAATCGGAGATGTCCGCGACCATCACCTTCGGCGCGCCTGCTGCCCGCGCTACCTGCGCGGCGAGCAAGCCAATCGTTCCCGCA
>JANWYM010000770.1 GCA_025055355.1 Abditibacteriales bacterium | reverse complement strand
CTAACAGCACAGCCAAGAGAATGCTCAAGATCATGTTCCCTCCTGCGCGGTGGAGCGAGAGGCGGAGGCTAATCGTTGGCGGGCGCGGTCCACGGACCGCGATCGCCCGTCGCCCCTCCCCGTCCCCACGGCGGAAAAACCCAATTGGTGATGACCAGCGGATTGTTGTTGGCGAACTCGGCTTTGTGCCACTTCACGCGACCGTCCACGAAGACATAGTTGCTGCCACCGTTGTGGCTGAAGCGCATCTCGTCCAGTTCGTCCCCCTCGATATCGCTGTCATCGCCCTCCAGATAAAGGAAAGAGTTGGATGGGTCCTCCCACGCCGACAGGTGCGGCCACTCGTCGGTGATGTGCTCGTTAATCGAGTAACTACACCAGTAAGGGTAACGTCCGCTGCTGTCCAGCACCAGTCCCCAAGACCGCGCCGGTTCCGGGGTGATGAACCGCGACGACTCCACGCTCATATATTGGAGTAGAATATCGTTAGGGCACACGTAGATGTTACGCGCCGGCTCGCGGAAGTTGCTGGGGATGCCACGGATGTAGGCGTGACTCAGAAATGGCCAATAGCGATGTCCCCACGACCCACCAAAGAACCGCTCATCGTAGTCCTGCGCATACATCAACGTCGCCATGCCGATCTGCTTCATGTTGGAGATGCAACTGACTTGTCTTGCCTTCTGCCGCGCCTGCGCGAACACCGGCATCAAAATCGCCGCGAGAATGGCGATGACCGCTATCACGACCAGAAGTTCAATGAGGGTAAATCCTTTGCCTTTGTGACCTTGGTGGTTTTGCATGATGACTCCCCTAAAAATCGTCCTCATCGTCGTCCTCGTTCTTGACCCTCAAAAACGCCCGACGACGAGGACGATTTTCATATTTCATACAGCGTGATGTCCCAGAAGAACGTGAACAACGCCCGCAGACAAGACAGAGCCAGCCTCTCGAGGGCTGCCACAACCTCTGCCTTCCCTACGGATAAACACCGCCCGTTTGCGGATTCCACAAATCCACATCGCCCCCGCCGCCCGCCGGGGCGATTTGGTAAGCCGTGCAAAGCGCTGCATTGAACTGGCAGACCAATGGCCCGAACTGGCGTCCCCACGTAATTTTGGGGTTCATCGCCTTCACGTGCCCGTCGCAGAACAGGAAGTTGGACATCCCCCCGTGATAGATCTGTGGCGCACCAATGGGCAGAGGGGGAGTTGCCGACATGCCTGTGTTGAAGTAGGGCGAGCCGTTGCGATTGACAAAGCCGTTGGGATGCTGCGCGGCTTCGTAAAGTAAGATCAGTTGCGCCGGGGCGGGCGTTAGGTCGGTGTTCATACCATCGAAATATCCCGCCGCTGTCGTGGAGCAGCGGCGCGACGTCACCGCTTGCCCGGGGTGGAAGGCGCGAATGTAATCGTTCATCACGAAGTTCTGCCCTGGTGAGAAGACGTTGTTTTGTCCAGGGATTGCGTTCGGACAGGACCAAACGTTTGGACCGCCGTTGCCACGCTGCCTGACATAAGGGAAGATGCCCCCTATATCTTGCCCCAACCCCGGGCCGGCAGATTGCACCCATCCATTGCGCGGAAAGTCGCATCCCATCCCTGGCACGGTCAGCGCCTGCCCACCCGGAGTGGGGAACTTGCCGTCATAGTCGGTGGCATACATCAGAAACCCCATACCCAACTGCTTCAAATTCGACTGGCATGACGCCTGCCGCGCTTTGTCACGGGCGCGGGCAAACACGGGCATCAAAATCGCCGCTAAAATGGCGATGATGGCAATGACAACGAGCAGTTCAATCAACGTGAATCCGACGCTCCGATGATGATATCTCACAGGTCATCCTCCTCACTTAGAGCCGTTCCTCAAAAGTAGCCCGCGACGCCGTCGCGGATTCCGTCGCGGCGCGACGGACTACTTTGCCGAAACATGCTCCTTACTCCACAACCCGCAAGCAGTTCTCCGTGCCGAAGGCGTTGCTGACACGCGCCCCGCAAAAAGGGTCGTCGCGCCACTCGCCATCTACGATAAACTTGTATTCGTAA
>JANWYM010000076.1 GCA_025055355.1 Abditibacteriales bacterium | reverse complement strand
GGGGATAACGCGATGGAGCGCGATGGCCTTGAAACGGTGTGGGGGGATATAGAAAGCAAAAGGTGGTGGCTTTACCAGATGCTGCGTCTTGTTCCGCCGTCCTTTTGGTGTCAAGAGTGGAACGTCCAACCTGCCGACTTGGTGCAAATCGCCTATCGCAATGAGGATTGGAAAGATGACTTGCTGGGCGGCTGGGCGCGCGCGACGGTGCGCCATTCAGACCGAGACTGGGCGGAAGCCTTGCTGTCTGCTCGGTCGACACTGCCAAGCGCAAAGCGCATCAATATGGGGGAACTTACGGCGAACGGATTCATTGCCATGCTGCAATTTCGACATGATATGTTGGAAGCGCTGAACGAATGCTAAGAGCCTATCTCAAAAATGACTGTCCCTCTGCGCCAGGGGGATAACAGGGGGTTGGTGTCCTCATTTTGAACCTCTCCCAACCCTCCTTGGTAAGGAGGGGAGTTTTGGGGATAGGCTCTTAGCCTTCGCGTTTTGCCCTTCCCTTGGCAAATGTCTGTCATGGCTTCGCTGCGCTCACAATGACATTTTCCTGCGGGCGATGCCTTCGATCAATTCGGGAGGGAGAGAAAAGCGGAACCAAAGGTTCAGCCGCTGATTGCATGGACGGACGCAGATGAGAGGCATGACCCTTATAGCGGAATGGCATGACGGCTACGGCTGCGCCTGACAGTTCTGCATCCGTCCATGCAATCGTGCGGCCTCAAAGGAGACTAACCTATGCCCGAACCCAAAACCCACAACCCAGAACTCCCCACTGATGTGCTGCGCGCGCACGCCGAGCAGCAGTTCGCGGAGGAACTGAGCGAGCTCGCTAAAGCCGACAATCGCCCCCGTCCACCCAACTGGAAACTGTCGCCCTGGGCAGTGGCGACTTACGTTTTGGGCGGCAGGTTGGACAACGGCTTCGTCGTCTCGCCCAAATACATCGGCAACCGCCGTCTCGTCGAGATTGCGATTGCGACATTGGCGACCGACCGCGCCCTGCTGCTGCTCGGCGTTCCGGGCACGGCGAAGTCGTGGATGTCCGAACATCTGGCGGCGGCAATCTCGGGCGATTCGACACTCATCGTGCAGGGCACAGCGGGCACCAGCGAGGAAGCCATCCGCTACGGCTGGAACTACGCCCGTCTGCTGGCGGAAGGTCCGTCTCGTGCCGCGCTCGTGCCCAGCCCGGTCATGCGTGCCATGAGCGAGGGCAAAATCGCCCGCGTTGAGGAGTTGACCCGCATCCCCTCCGACGTGCAGGACGCGCTTATCACCATTCTGTCGGAGAAAGCCCTGCCCATCCCTGAACTCAACGACGAGGTGCAGGCGGTAAAGGGGTTCAACATTATCGCCACTGCCAACGACCGCGACCGCGGCGTCAACGAACTGTCCAGCGCGCTCAAGCGACGGTTCAACACCGTCGTCCTGCCCTTGCCTGCCGACATGGATGAAGAGGTGAAAATCGTCCAGCAGCGCGTGGAGCAGTTGGGTCGCGCCCTCGAACTGCCCACCGAGCCGCCCGCGCTTAAGGAAATCCGCCGCGTTGTCACCGTGTTCCGCGAACTGCGTGAGGGCAAAACGGCGGACGGCAGAACGAAACTCAAGTCTCCCAGCGGCACCCTTAGCACCGCTGAAGCCATCTCTGTTGTCACCAACGGACTCTCGCTCGCCGCCCACTTCGGCGACGGACGCCTGCGCGCCTCCGACGTTGCCGCCGGCATCGTCGGCGCAGTGGTCACAGACCCCATCCAAGACCGCGTCGTATGGCAGGAGTATCTGGAAACGGTGGTCAAGAGGCGCGAAGGTTGGCAAGACCTGTACCGCGCTTGCCGGGAGGTTACGTGAAGCGTGAAACGTGAACTTGAAAGTGGAGGGGTGAAGGGATGAGAGACGAAGAGGCTGTTATGCTCCACATCTTCGGCATCCGTCATCACGGTCCCGGCTCCGCTCGCAGCCTGCGTCAAGCGTTGGAGTCGTTGAAGCCTGACATCATTCTCGTCGAAGGTCCACCCGACGCGGAGGAGGTGCTGCCCCTGCTGACCCATGAAGAAATGGAGCCGCCCGTTGCACTGTTGATTTACGTGTCCGACGAACCCCAGCGCGCGGTTTACTACCCCTTGGCTGTGTTCTCCCCTGAATGGCAAGCGCTACACTACGGCTTGCAACGCAAAATCCCCGTCCGCTTCATGGACTTGCCGCAGGCGCACCAACTCGCAATGGATAACGAGGACGAACACGGAATACGCATTGATCCCCTGAGTTATCTCGCCGAAGCGGCCGGTTACAGCGACAGTGAACGTTGGTGGGAACACCTCGTCGAAACACGCCGCGACAGCCGCGAACTCTTCGACGGGATTTTAGAGATGATGACCGTCCTACGCGAGTCCATCGTTCACGACGAAATCCAAGGTCCGAAATCCGAAATGCTCAGAGAGGCTTTCATGCGCCAGACCATCCGCGCCGCCGAACGCGATGGCTTCCAACGCATCGCCGTCGTCTGCGGTGCTTGGCACGCCCCTGCCCTGGCGGCACTCCGCAATCCGCACTCCGCAATCCGAAGTAAGGAGGACGCCGCCCTCCTGAAAGGATTGCCGAAGGTCAAGGTGCAGGCGACCTGGGTTCCGTGGACTTACGGGCGTCTTTCCTACTCCAGCGGCTAAGGCGCAGGTATCGAGTCGCCGGGCTGGTATGAACATCTATGGACGGCGGGCGAGCGGGGCTATACGACGACGCAGGTGGCGATTCACTGGTTGACGCGCGTGGCGCAACTGCTGCGCGAGCAGGATCTGGATGCGTCGTCGGCGTCAGTGATCGAGGCGGTGCGCCTTGCAGAATCGTTGGCAACGCTGCGCGACTCCCCGCTGCCCGGTTTGCAGGAGTTGAACGAAGCGGCGCAGACGGTGTTTTGCTTCGGCAGCGCGCTGCCGATGCGCCTCATCCATGAAAAACTCATCGTCAGCGAACGACTCGGCAACGTGCCCGAGGTGACCCCGATGGTGCCGCTGCAACAAGACCTGCAGCGCGAACGGCGGCGGCTGCGTCTGAAAGCCGAAGCCACCAAGTGCACCCTTAAGCTCGACCTGCGCAAGCAAATTCATCTGGAGCGCAGTTACCTGCTGCACCGCTTGAACCTCCTGGGCATCCCGTGGGGCGAAATCGGACAAGCGCGCGGCACAGGCACGTTCCGCGAAGTCTGGTGGTTGCGGTGGCAGCCGGAGTTCGTCGTGCGGCTGATTGAGATGGGCGTGTGGGGCAATACCATCCTCGACGCCGCCACCGCCTTCGTCCGCCACACCGCCGACCAAGCGTCCGATTTGCCGACGCTGATCGAACTGCTCAACCGCGCCTTGCTCGCCAACCTGCCCGACGCGGTGAGCCACCTGATGCAGCGCGTTCAGAATGAAGCCACCGTTGCCAGCAACGTAGCGCACCTCATGGACGCGCTGCCACCGTTGGCGAACGTGCTGCGCTACGGCAACGTGCGCCAGACCGACCGCAGCATGGTCGGTCAAGTCGTGGACGGCTTGGTGGCGCGCATCTGCATCGGCTTGCCCGGCGCATGCACCTCGCTCAACGACGAAGCGGCGGCGGAGATGTTTGACCGCCTGCTACGCGTGCACAGCGCGATAACGCTGCTGCAAGACGAGGAGCATCTAACGACGTGGCATGGCGTGCTGAGGCATCTCACCGACCAGCAAGGGCTACACGGCTTGCTCGCGGGGCGCTGCTGTCGTCTGCTGCTGGAAGCGGGCAAGTTCGGCGACGACGAAGCCGCGCGGCGCATGAGCCTTGCGCTCTCGCTCGCCAACGAACCCGCCTACGCTGCCGCGTGGGTTGAAGGTTTCCTCAAAGGCAGCGGACTCATCCTCCTGCACGACCGGCGGCTGCTGCAACTGCTCGACAGCTGGCTCACCTCGCTTCCTGACGACGCTTTCACCGCGATTTTGCCCCTCTTCCGCCGCACCTTCTCCACCTTCCCCGCTACCGAACGGCGGCAGATGGGCGAGCAGGTAAAACGGTGGTTCAGGGTTCAGGATGCAGGGTTGGGCGTTGAAGCAAAGCCGGATTTCGACACCACCCGCGCCGATGCGGTGTTAGAGGTGGTAGCAAAGTTGTTGGGGGCGTCGTAGGGCGTGAAATCCCTTTCCCGCCGCTGCCTTCTGTCCCACAAATTGGGGGACAACCCGTCGCAGGAGCATCACCGACCGAGGGGGCGAGGCTCCCCTATGAGAGCGGCTGTTCTCAAGGCTGTCGCCAAGCGTCGTGAGCGCCTCGGTTGCTGCACCCCGACGGGGTCTGCCGCCCCTGCGGACGCGGCGATAAGTGAAACGCAAAAGTTTAGGGAGAAATATACACCGACGAGGAGGAGGACAAGTTATGCATCCACAATCCGACGACGAACGCCTCCGCCGCTGGCGACTCATCTTGGGCGGGGAGGACGCCGATGGCATCGGCTGCCCATTGAGCAGCATGGATACGGTGATGGACGATGCGCTCGATATGCTCTACGAGGCGGGCGGTGACGAGGAAGATCTGACGATGGACGACGTGCTCGATATGCTCTACGAGGCGGGCGGTGACGAGGAGGATCTGACGATGGACGGTAGGGGGTTAAAGCCTCCGCGAAGTCGGCGCGGAGGGTTGGGCAGTTCTGCCCCAGAGGTGGTAAGGTGGTTGGGGAATATTCGCTCTTACTTCCCGTCGTCAGTGGTGCGGGTGATGCAGAAGGACGCGATGGAGCGGTTGGGACTGCGGCAGTTGCTTCTGGAACCAGAGATCCTGGAATCGGTGGAACCCGACGTGCATCTGGTGGCGACGTTGGTGGAGTTAAAGGATGTAATGCCCAACGAGACTAAATACACTGCCCGCGAGGTCGTGCGCCGCGTGGTAGAGGAGTTAGAGAAACGGTTGGCGAGCCCGATGCGTCAAGCCATCCTTGGGAGTTTAAATCGCGCCGAGCGCAACCGCCGCCCCCGCCATAACGAAATGGATTGGCACCGCACCATTCGCGCCAACCTCAAGCATTACCAGCCCGACTACCGCACCATTATCCCTGTCACTCGCATCGGCTACGGGCGTAAACAGTCATCGCTGCGCGAGATCATCTTGTGTATTGACCAGAGCGGCTCGATGGCAACCTCGATCGTCTATGCCAGCGTGTTCGGCGCGGTGCTGGCGTCGGTGCGGACGGTGCGGACGAGCCTGGTGGTGTTCGATACCTCCGTCGTGGATTTGACGAACGAGTTGCACGACCCGGTGGAGTTGCTGTTCGGCGTGCAGTTGGGGGGCGGCACGGACATCAACCGCGCCCTGAGTTACTGTCAAGGTCTGGTGCGCCAGCCGCAGGAGACGATTCTTGTGCTCATCAGCGATTTATATGAAGGCGGCAATAAAAAGGAAATGCTTAGACGCGCCGCGTCGCTGGTTGCATCGGGCGTGCAGGTCATCGCGCTGCTCGCCTTAGATGACGGGGGCGCGCCCAGTTACGACCACAAAAACGCCGCCGCGTTGGCGGCGTTAGGCATCCCCTGCTTTGCTTGCACGCCCGAGTTATTCCCCGACCTCATGGCAGCCGCCATCAAGCGCCGCGACATCAGCCAGTGGGCGGCGGCGCAGGGGATTGTAACGGCGAGGAGCGATAAGGAATAACAGCCTATCCGAAGACTCTCCCCTCCCTTGGGGGGAGGGGTCAAACACCGTTTTTATACAGGACTAAACCTTCGCGTTTTGCCCTTTCCTGTGAAAATGCCTGTCCTTGCGAGACATTTCCCTGCCGCAGAGAGGGGGAGAAGCGCGCAACGCAAAAGTTTAGGCAGGAGCTACGCGGTTGCTGTCATCTCTTTCCCCTTTCGACTGGTGGGTTACTGGACAGTTCCTCTCCCGATCACCAGTGATTGCGCCAGCGTGAGCACCCGCTCCGTCGCGTCGGGTTTGCCCTGCGCGCGGCTGGCGTCGGCAATTTGGTGTAACTTGGCTTCATCGGTCAGCAGCGCACTCACTGCATCAGCGATACGGTGCAGGTCGCGGTCAAGTAGCACTACGCACGCGCCGCGCCGCTCCAACGCGCGGGCGTTGTGCTCCTGGTGGTTGTCCATCGCATGAGGATACGGCACGAGAATCGCGGGCAGCCCGCGCGCGGTGATTTCCGCGATGCTGACGCCTCCCGCACGACACAATACCACATCCGCCGCCGCCAGCACGTCGCCCATGTCGTGGCAGAACGCCATCGGACGATAGCGCGTGGTGCATTGCGCGTTGTGTGTTTCGTGGAGAAGGCGCTGCGCTTGAGGTTCGTCGCGCTCGCCGCAGAGATGGATGACGTATAGGTTCTCATGTCGATCGAGCCACTGGGGCAGCGCGGCAAAGGTCGCGCGGTTGATGCTCTGCGCGGCTTGGCTGCCGCCGAAGACGACAAGGACGTGAGCATCGAGGGGGATGTTCCACCGCGCCCGCGCTGGCTCTCGCTCCGCGGTCAGGACGGCGCGGCGCACGGGCGTCCCTGTCAGAACGGTTTTCTCCTTCGGGAAATAAGCCAACGCCTCCTCAAAGCTGACGCCGATTTTGTCCACGCGCGAGGCGAGACGGCGGTTGGTGCGCCCGGGCAGGGCGTTGAAGTCGAGGATGAGGGTGGGGATTTTCAGCCATCGTCCGCTCCACACCGCGCACGCGGCAACGTAACCGCCCGTGCCAATGAGGACATCAGGTCTCCACCACCGCAAGTGGAGCAGGGTGCGTTTGATGTCGGCGATCAGCACCAACGGGTTGCGCCCGAAATGCCGATGTGTCAGCGGAACAAAAGCCACGCCCGCGTGCGCGGCGAGGCGCTCCGCCATGCCGCCAAACTCCCCGATGAAGCGAACCTCGTCGGAGGACGCGGCTTCAGCGATGGCTAACGCCGGGTAGATGTGTCCGCCCGTGCCACCGCCGGCGAGCAATATCTTCATCGTGTCCTCTCCAGGTCCATTCTCTGGGCGAACGCGAGACGTTGAGCACCAAGCCCATCCCGAGCAGGGTGCAGAGCAGCGCTGAGCCGCCAGAACTGATGAACGGCAGCGGCACGCCCGTCGTCGGCAGCAGGTGCGTGGCGACGCCGATGTTGATAAGCACCTGCAGGGCGAGGAGCGTGCCGATGCCCGCACAGAGCAATGACTTAAACGGGTCAGCGCACTGGTGCGCCAGGTGATAGCACTTGAAGATGAGGCAACCGAACAAACTCAACGTCAGGAGCGTGCCCGCTAAACCGAACTCTTCGCCGATGATGGCGAAGATGAAATCCGTGTGCGCCGCCGGGAGGAAGAACAGTTTGCGCTGGCTCTGGCAGAAGCCTTTGCCCCACAATCCGCCTTCTTTCAAAGCCCGCACGGATTGCTGTGCCTGATAGTTGCTGCCCTGATGGTCGCCGCCAATGAAGAAACTCTTGATGCGCTCGCGTTGATAGGGCGTCAACAGACTGTAAGCGAACACCGACAGCACCACCACACCCGCGATGACCAATCCCATCTGCCGCCATTTCGCACCCGCCAAAAAGACCATCACCATTGTCGTCAAAACAATCAGCACCGCGGTGCTCAGATGCGGCTCTGGGAAGATGAGCCCCACCACTGGCGCCGACAGCGCGACCACGCCCAGCCAGGTCCACCACGAAAAATGCGCATGCTGCAACGCCAGTCCCAAGCAATGCGCCAGTACCAGGACGAGGGCTATTTTAGCCAACTCCGACGGCTGGAACGGCGGCAGGAACGGCAACTTCAGCCAGCGGCGCACGTGCTCGTGGGTCATACCCCAGGGGGTGAACAACACCGCCGCCAGCAATATCAGAACCCCCAGGTAAATGACCAGCGACCACGCCCGCAAGCGCGACAGGTCGAGGCAACTCACCCAGAGCATCGCCGCAAACCCCAACGCTGCCCAGACCGCCTGCCGTATGACAAAGTAAAACGGCGACTGGTATTGCTCAATCCCGATGGCATAACTCGCGCTAAACAGCATAGCCAGTCCCCCGAAGGTCAACACGAACACGAGAAACAGCAACCACGGGTCAAATGCGGGCAGCAGCACTCGCACAGTCGCCACGCGCACGTGGGGGCGGTCCGGCTCTGAGGCCGCGTAGGAAAAAGTGTATTCTTCTGGCGTGGGACGGATGGCGCGCATAACAGCGTCGCCAAAAGTTACGCAGTTGCTTACACCGTCTTCCCCCGCCGCTGATGGGAGGATTGGGGGAAGGAAGGGAATGACGACAACCGCGTCACTCTTGGTCGCATCAACCACTAACCGTTTGCCTTGATTTCTGCAACCACACGCTTAAACTCGTTTCCCCGATGCTCGTAACTCTGAAACATGTCGAAACTGGCACAAGCAGGGGAGAGGAGGACGACGCCGTGGGGTTTCGCCGCGTCAAAAGCCTTGCGCACGGCGTCGTCCATCGTCCGTGAAAACTGTATCGGCTCAAAGCCAGCGCGCCGCGCTGCGTCCGCAATCGCCGGCGCGGCTTCGCCGATGAGCACCACGCCTTTGCAGCGTTGGGCAATGGCTGCGCCCAACGCGTCGAAGTTGTCCGTCTTTGCTCGCCCGCCCGCGATGAGGACAATCGGCTCGTCAAACGCCTCTAACCCCCGCAGCGTTGCAAACGGCGTCGTGCCTTGCGAGTCGTTCACGAAGGTCACGCCCTCCAGCGTGTCCACAATCTCCAAGCGGTGCGGCACACCTTTGAAATGGCGGATGGCTTCGCGGATGGCTGGCAGGGGGGCATCGGCAAGCAACGCCATGAGCGATGCGGCGAGGACGTTGGCGATGTTGTGCTCCCCGCGCAAGTGAATGTCATGGCGCGAGCAGATGACATGCTCGCCGTATTGCCACGCACTCAACGTGAAAACGAGATTCTCCCCCGTCTGATACGTTCCCGCCACCTTGCGCCCCCTCGCGGAGAAAAACAACGCGGTCGGGCAGGGACGCCCGCCCCTCCCTTTCGACAGCGCGTTGGCGAGTTCAGGTTGGTCGCCGTTCAGCACCGCAAAATCGCCTTCGCCCTGGTTGGCGAAAATCTTCATCTTTGCAGCAATGTAATCATCCATCGAAGCGTAACGGTCGAGATGGTCTTCGCCGATGTTCAGCAGGCAGGCGATGTGCGGGCGGAAGTGGACGGTGCTTTCCAACTGAAAACTGCTGACTTCCAGCACGACCGTGTGCTCGGGCGTCACCCTATCCAGTTCACCGATGAAGGCGTTGCCGATGTTACCCGCGACCACGACGGGTTTGCCAGCGGCTTTGAGCATCTCGCCGAGCAGCGTTGTCGTCGTCGTTTTGCCTTTTGTGCCTGTGATGGCGATGATCGGCGCGGGGCAAAGACGGTAAGCCAATTCCACTTCGCCGATGATTTCCGCTCCGCGCTGCCGCGCCGCGACCAGCGGCGGAATGTCCATCGGGACGCCGGGGCTGATGACGATGACTTCGCAATCGGATAAACCCTCATACGCCGCGTCGCCGACCCTCACGACCGCTCCCATCTGCGAGAGTGCCGCGACATCGGACGGCAGTTGGTCCATCGTCGCCGCATCCGTCGCCAGCACCCGCCCGCCGCGCGCCAGCAACGCCCGCGTGACTGCCAACCCCGTGCGCTGCAACCCAACGACGCCGAATTGTCGCTTGGCAATGCGCATAGATTTGATGAACGGGATGGTAAGAAAGGAGTCCTCAACTTGTTGAGGGAATCATTTCTACGTCGTTGACCCACCATCCCACATGAAAATCGTCCTCGCCCTCTTGGGGCATCACCGTCGCATGGGTATCGTCGAAGTTTATCCCGCCTATCCTTTTCAGCCGGTCTGAAACACCCAGACTGTGAGACTCACGCCTGCGACCAGTGCGCCCACGGCGCAGAACCAGCCGACGACTTTCCACTCCGACCAGCCGCGCAGTTCGAAAGCGTGGTGAATCGGCGTGCGCCGGAAGATGCGCCGACCCTCGCCGTAAAGGCGCTTCGTCGTTTGAAAGTAAACGACCTGAATCATCACCGACAGCGTTTCCACGACCCACACAAAACAGATGAAGGGGAGCATCAATTCCTGCTTGAGCAGAACCGCTGCCGTTGCCACGCCCGCGCCGATGGCGAGCGAACCGGTGTCGCCCATGAACACCTGCGCGGGATGCGCGTTGAAGCGGAGGAAGCCGACACACGCGCCCATCAACGCGCCCGCAAAAGTCAGCACGCCCGCGTTCGGGCGGGCAGGGACGTCCACTCCTACGGTCGACATAACCGCCAACGCGAGGCAGGCGATGAGCGTGAGACTCGCCAGCAAGCCGTCCACGCCGTCAGTAATGTTCGCCGCGTTGCAGGCGCCAAGAACGAGGAGAAAAAGGAACGCCCCGTAAGCCCACGCAGGCATCTGCCACGTCACGTTCACGAACGGAACGACAACCGCCGTTGATTGCTGGACGAGCGCGAAAAGCCCAACAAGGGCGACTTGCGCCAGCAATTTCCACCGCGCCTTGAAGCCGCCCTTGCGCCCGCCTAACGCCTTGAGGTAATCATCTGCGAAGCCAATCGCACCAAAACCGATAAGGGCAGCGGACAGAATGAACGTCTCCCTCTGCGGCTGGCAGACGAGCATCGCCACCACCGCCGATGTGACGATGAGAATGCCCCCCATCGAAGGCGTGCCTTGTTTCGCCTGGTGCACCTCCCGCCGCCACGGCTGCGACCGCAGATATGCGATGAGTTTGCCCCCCCAGGCAAGGCTGAGGATGAGGGCAAGGGCAAAGGCTAAGATGGCTCTGAGCATGGTTGATGGTTGATGGTTGATGATAGGGGGTTGGATGAACCGTCGACCATGAACCATCAACCGTTATTTTCCATCAATCCCTCAACCACCTGCTCCAACCTCATCGCTCTGGACGCTTTGACGAGCACCACGTCACCGGGCAGAATCTGGGAGCGCACGACGCGGAGGGCTTCGTCGGCGGTGTCGCAGAGGGCAACCCGCGGTCCATTGAAGCCCGCCGCGCGCGCGCCTTCGGCGATTTGCCGGGCCTCAGCGCCGACGGTGATAAGCAAGTCAACGTTGTGAGATGGAATCCAACCGCCGACCTCGCGGTGCGCGTCCGCGGAGCGGTCGCCCAATTCTTTCATGTCGCCCAGCACGGCGATACGTCGCCCCGTCGTCTGCCAGTCGCGCAGCGTTTCTAAGGCGGCGTGCATGGAGGCAGGACTGGCGTTGTAGCAGTCGTCCAGCACGGTAACACCCCCTGCCTGTCGCATCGTCATGCGATGGGCGGGGAGGCGCGCCTCACGCAACGCGTGCGCGGCGGTGGCCAAATCTATGCCGAACAACGCCGCTGCTGCCATCGCCGCCGCCGCGTTCCAGGCGTTGTGTCGCCCCGGAAACGGCAACGTCACCTCAACACATTCCGCGCCCGCCGCGACCTCAAACGTCACTGTCGGGGGGGTGGAGCGCACGTTCTTGACGTGAACGTCCGCTGATGGGTTTTCGCCGAACGTCAGCAGCGTCCCGCGCACCTTCGCCCGCAGGCGACGGAACTGCGCGTCGTCGGCGTTGAGGATGGAGACGCTGTTCTCATCCATCGCCTCCAGCAGTTCGCCCTTCGCATCAGCGATCTCCTCAATTGACGAGAAAAACTGGCGGTGCGCTTCCCCGATGTTGGTGATGATCCCCAGGGTGGGGCGGGCGATGTCCGCCAGATAGCGAATCTGTCCCGCCCCGCGCATGGCGAACTCCAGCACGACGGCTTGATGCGATGCGTCGAGTTGGAGCAGCGTTT
>JANWYM010000769.1 GCA_025055355.1 Abditibacteriales bacterium | reverse complement strand
CTCCTTGGTAAGGAGGGGAGAGTTTGCGGGGAGGCGGTTAGTCCAACTCCAGCCCGAAAACTCTATTCGCCCACTGCAGAAAATGGGGGGTCGCGTAAGCCGAGCCGCTTGGCTTCGCGGGCTTCGTTGAGCGCGTCGGCGCGGCGCCCTTGTGAGAACAGGACGTAGGACAGCCTGCCGTGATAGTGGGTGTAATGCGGCTCAAGCCGTCTCCGTCTGCGCTGACAAACTGCTCATCGTCCAAACCGTGAGCAGACAACTCACAGCAAAAACGCTGATAAGAGCCTTTTGAGGTTGCATGTTCATCGCTCCTCAACAGGATCTCACATTCACTCAACCATTTCAACAGCCGTAAGCCCAAAGGGCTTAATGTGAAGAGAGGGCGGTGATTCATCGCCGCGAAATATGTCGTGGCATAAATGACTACACCGAATTCTACTCATCTGTCAGCCGCCGCTCCCGTTCAGGGGATAGGCTCTTATTTCGCCACCTGATAGCCCGGCTGCAGGACATACGTGTGCGTCCGCTGCATCTGCAGCAGGTTGCCCATGAGTTCCAGAGTCATCGTCATCGTGAGTTCCGATTTGACGATGCCCACGCCCGGCGCCAGCCAGCGGGTCTCTACGATATGCCCCCCGCGAACGTTGAGGACGAGCCCTTCGCTCTCGATTTGCCCGCGCGGTTCGGTGACCTCCACGATGAGTTTGGCGCACCCCTTGAACGTGCCGGCGGGCACGGTCACGTCTTCAAACTCCACCACGCGCGCCCGCGTCGGCAGCGACAGCCGCTCGGCGCGCTGCACGCCAACGTCCCATCCATCGCCTCCCCGCGGCGTTTTTCGGAAAAGGCGCAGCGGGGGGCTGTATCGCTGGACTTTCGCATCCTCCGTCGGATCCTCTTGGGTCTCGGCCTGATAGAGGAGCAGCCAATCGCCTGCCCATCCCAGATGCCACGTCTCCGTTATGTGGAGTTCGTTGAACTGTCCGCCGATCGTGCCGCGCTCCGAGAGGACGGAACGCTGCACCATCACGTTGGCAGCTATCGCCACCTGGTCTGAAGGTCCGATGATTTCGACGGTCAGCGTCCCTCGGGTGTCTTGCAGCGGCAGCCGCGTGCCACTGACTTCCATGAAGCCTTGCGTCACGCTGGTGTAAGTCCAGCGGTTGCCGGCGGTCAGCGGGATGTAGGTCGTAACTGGGCTGCTGGAAGGAGGTGGTGTCGGCGTGGACGGCTCCGCTTTCAATTTGGTCCCGCAGAACTTGCAGAACGCGGCGGTCGCTTCCGTGTCCTTAGCACACTGCGGGTTGGGACAGGTTATGGGGGCGGGCTTATCTTGTGGTTCGGCTTTGAGTTTTGTTCCACAGTGTTTGCAGAACGCCGCCGTTGCGTCGGTCTCTTTGCCGCACTGGGGGTTGGAGCAGGTCACGGTAGCGGGCTTCTCCGGTGGTGAGGACGATTCCAGTTTCTTCAACGCCTCGCGCGCCAGGTCGGCGTCAGGACCTTTCGGCTGAAGCGCCAGCACCTTTTTGAACGCCTCGCGTGCCAAGTCATCTTTCTTGAGTTTGGCGTAAGCCGTGCCTAACCACGTATAAGCGCGCACGTATTTGGCGTCGGCAGCGATGGCTTTTCTGCATAGCGTCACGGTCTTTTCGTAGTCGCCCTTGTTGAACGCCGCCTCCGCTTGTTTGACCAAAGCCTTCGCTGTCTCCGTCTGCGCCCGCAGACCGCTCATCGTCCAAACCGTGAGCAGGCAACTTGCGGCAAATACGCTGATAAGAGCCTTTTGGGTTTTCATGCTTATCGCTCCTCAAAATTAGCGTCAAAAAACAACGGCACATTCGTCGGGGCAGCGCATCCCCGCCAGCCCAACTCTGTTTCGAAGCTGTGGGACTGGCAGGGACGCGCCGCCCCTAAGGGGAAGAAAGAGAGGAGTCAACCTCCCCTAACCCCTCCTTGGTAAGGAGGGGAGTCAACCCCCTCCAACCCTTCCCTGATAAGAAGGGGAGTGACCTCACCCGACTTCTCCTCGGTAAGTATGAACTAAACTT
>JANWYM010000768.1 GCA_025055355.1 Abditibacteriales bacterium | reverse complement strand
CTTTACAAAACCGGCGCTGTGATGCCCACGCCCAACGACGGGGTGAAGCGCAAGCCGCTGCTGCTCTGGCCGCACATGAGTCCGATTCTGGACTGTGTGGTGGAGGAGGTCTTCTATCAGGCGGGACTCAGCGGCATCGCGCTCAAACCCGACATCGTGTCCGAGGTCGCCATTGAACTGGGCAATTACAAATACACCGAGTCCTGCTGCCCTTACGCCCTCTCTACGGGGAGCATGATGGATGCCATCCGCAAGGCGTTCCGCTTCATCGAAGAGGACGCGAAGAGGCGGGGGTTGGACAGACCCGAACCGCGCCGCATCATGCTGTTGCAGGGGCGGGGCGAAGGTCCTTGCACCTACGGCTGGTATGCGCAGTTGCAGCAGATTGAAATGCCCAAGATGTTTGCCGAGGAACTCATCGCGGGCAACCACACGATGGAGATGGCGACGGTCGGTCTGTCGGGGGTGGCGGATTTCATGCGCGAACTGTCGCAGATGGGCGACGCCCAGAAACTCAAGCCGATTCTGGACATGATTGACGCCGCCAGCCAGCCGGGCGGACTCCAAGCCCTGCCGTGGTGGAAACAGCAGCGGCTCAAGATGAACCTATGGAAGGCGATTCATCCGTGCAAGGGCACGCTCACGCGCACTGCTTGGGCGAAGATGGACGCCCTGGAAGAAATCCGCGCCAAGACGCTCATCGTCCGCGCCCACGAATACAATCGCGGCGAGACGACCGCCGTGTGGCGCGAGGCGTGCAACGCGATGAGCGCAGTGCACACTTTGCCGGAGATCGAAGAGGTCAAGCGGACGTATCTGCGCAAGTTGGACGAAATTGATCAGGACCACGACATCAAGCCGCGCGTGCTGGCGGTGGGCGAAATTTACGTCGCGCTCGCATCGTTCGCCAATCGCGGCACGATTGACAACTTGTTAGGGCGCGAGGGCATCGAGATCGTCGAAGGCATCACGTTGGGACACTTCATCCGCACCAGTTTGGGCGAGATGAAGCGGCGCGCCCTGACGGGCAGAATCAAGCCGCTGCTGGAATACCTCAAGCAGCACAACGTCTATCTGTGGGACAAGCAGGACCGCGGCACCTACGCGAAACCGTTCGCCCTGCACGAGGTAGGCGGCGACGGCGTGCGCTCGGTCAGCGACGCGCGGCACGCCATTGAGCATCTGGGCGTGGACGGCATCGTGCACATCTACCCGTTCAAGTGTATGCCAGAGATGATTGCCAAAACCGCCCTCGCCGAAGTCGCCAAGTTTTACGGCGTGCGCTACCTGCCGCTGAACTTCGACAAGGAGACGGAAATCGAACGCCTGCGCACCGAGGTCAGCACCTTCGCCGCCATGCTCAAAATTCAGGCGGAAAAGAACGGCGCCCACGACCCCGCGCTTTACCGTCAACGCAAGGCAGCGGAGCTGAAACGGCGGCAGGCGCTGGGCAAGACGCTGGAGGGAATTTGGCGGCGACAGCGAGCGCGGAGGTATGTGGATTAAACTGAATCGTCCTCGTCCTCGTCGTCGTCCTCGTTCTTGCACCTCATCAACGACCGACGACGAGGACGATTGACACCCAAAGGAGCAGATATGACCAGACGGGATATGCTCCTGAGAACGGGAGTCGGTATGCTCACACTCTCGCAGTTCCCGCTGGGCTGGGCGGCGCCTGAGGGCGCGCCCCGGCGGCGCATTCTGTTTTTCACGAAGTCGTCGGGATTTGAGCATAGCGTCGTCAAGCGGCAGGGCGACCAACTCAGTCACGCAGAGAAGATTGTGACGGAGTTGGGCGACAAGCACGGGTTCGAAGTCACCTGTACTAAAGACGGCAGGCTGTTCACGGCGGAGAACTTGGCGCAGTATGACGCCTTCTTTTTCTCGACCACGGGGGACTTGACCCAGCCGGGCACCGACAAAAATCCCCCCATGACACCCGAAGGCAAAGTCGCTTTGCTGGAAGCTATCAGCAACGGCAAGGGGTTCATCGGCGTGCATAATGCGACAGACACCTTCCACTCTCCTGGCGACCGCAAGGCGGGCAAC
>JANWYM010000767.1 GCA_025055355.1 Abditibacteriales bacterium | reverse complement strand
CATTTATCGCGACCCGCAGCGCACGCCGGAAGCGCACCTGTTGCGGCGGATGAACGACGCGATGACGCATCGCGGACCCGATGACGCAGGGTATGCCTTCAGCGGTCCCGTGGGGCTGGCGATGCGGCGGTTGAGTATCATTGACCTCACAACCGGCCATCAGCCCATCTATAACGAGGACCGCACGGCGTGCATCGTCTTCAACGGCGAGATCTACAACTACCGCGACCTGCGCCCCCTGCTGGAAAATCAGGGGCACCGCTTCCAGACCAACACGGACACCGAAGTCATCCTGCACCTCTACGAGCAGTATGGGACGGATTGCGTGCAGCACCTCAACGGTATGTTTGCCTTTGCGATCTGGGACGAGCGCCAGCGGCGTCTGTTCATCGCGCGAGACCGTTTGGGCAAGAAACCGTTGTATTACGCCCTGACCCCGCACGCTTTCATCTTCGCGTCCGAATTAAAGTCAATACTGGAATGTCCTGACGTGTCCCGCGAAGTTGACGCCAGCGTCTTTCCTTATCTGTTTACCTACGGTTACGTGCCCTGCCCCCAGTGCATCATCAAAGGCGTCAGCAAACTGCCGCCCGCCCACATGCTGACATATCAGGACGGACAGGTCCGCGTGCAGCGTTACTGGCATCTGCGCTTCGCGGAGGGCAAGCCGCAGCCGCGCGCCTATTATGTGCGGCGACTGCGCGAGTTGCTGACCGCTGCCGTCAAGCGGCGACTGGTCAGCGACGTGCCGTTGGGTGCGTTTCTCAGCGGCGGTATAGACTCCTCCGTCGTCGTGGGCACCATGAGCCGCTTGATGAACGAACCCGTTCAAACCTTCTCCATCGGTTTTGAACAGGAAGGCTACGACGAGCGCCCCTACGCGCGGCTCGTCGCGCAGAAGTTTCGCACCGACCACCGCGAGCGCGTTGTGCAGCCGCAGGACGTGGTGGATGCATTGCCCAAACTGGTATGGCATCTGGACGAGCCGTTTTTCGACTCGTCTATTGTGCCGACCTATTACGTTTCCCAGTTGGCGCGGGAGCACGTCACCGTCGCGCTGTCTGGCGACGGCGGCGATGAACTGTTTGCTGGATACAAGCGCTACGATGGTTACGACCGTTTGGAGTCAGCGTTTCTCGCGCTGCCTGAAACGCTCCGTCAGCGTTGGCTGGGGGCGTTGGCGCGACGGCTGCCCGACGGCGTGCGTGGCAAGCGATATTTGCAGCACGTCAGCCAGCCTCTCCAACAGCGTTACCTCGACAAAGTGGCTTTCGCCGAAAGAACCCGTTGGAACGGTCACCTCTTCGGGGAAGCGGTGGCGGACGCCTTCGCTGACTGTGACCCCAGCGACCTGTTAGAGCAATACATGCAGCAGGTGCCCACCGCCGAGACGCTTGCTAAGCAGCAGTATGCAGACATCATGACCTACCTGCCCGACGATATTCTGGTGAAAGTCGACCGCGCCAGCATGGCATGTTCACTGGAGGCGCGCGCACCGCTGCTGGACTATACCGTGGTCGAGTTCGCCGCCACACTGCCCAAGCCGCTGCGCCTCGACCGCCACACGACAAAAGTCTTGCTGAAAGAGGCGATGAAGGATATACTCCCTCCTGAAATTCTTCAGCGCAAGAAAAAAGGCTTCTCCGTGCCGGTGGCGCAGTGGCTGATGAAAGACCTTAAGCCCCTGGCGCAAGAAATTCTGCTTGACCCGCAAAGTCAGGCGCGGGGTTATTTTGTGCCATCAGTTGTGGAAAGACTCCTGCGTGGGATGAATGACAAGGGCACAGGTCAGTGGATTTGGGCGCTGTTGTGGACGGAGTTGTGGCATCGCACTTTTATAAAGGAGCCCGCGATGCCATCGCGGAACCTTCCGTCGCACTGCGACAGACTCCATGCTTCAGGTCTGTGAACGGAACGCGATCAAGGGTTAAGGGTTGAGAGTTGGCACGTTAGCCCGTTGGAACGTGGAACCTGCCAACGTGCTAACGTGCTAACCCTCAACCTGCGATTCATCTATGTCAAAAATAGCGCTGGCAACGGTTCTACTGCT
>JANWYM010000766.1 GCA_025055355.1 Abditibacteriales bacterium | reverse complement strand
ACGTGCCAACGTGCTAACGTGCCAACGTGCCAACGTGCCAACGTGCCAACCTGCCAACCTGCCAACCTGCCAACGTGGAAGTATGAATCCGCTTCTCCGCATCGGTATCATCGTTCTGGGCGTGATTGCGCTTATGGTGGCTCTCAATCGCGTGGACTTGGGTGGGGAGGAGGAACGGCTGAAACGCGCTACAACGGATGAACTCCGCCGCCTTGTGGAGCAGGAGCCGAACAACCTACGGGCGCGGTTTCACCTCGCCGCCCGCTTAGGCACGCAGGAGGGACGCTACGAAGAAGCCTATCAAGTGCTGCGCCCCGCCGCTGAGAAACAACCCCACGCTGAGGAGGTGCAATATGCCTTCGCGCAGTTAGCCATTTCTACCAAGCGCCTCGATGAGGCGATTGATGCACTGAACCGCGTCACTCAAATCAATCCCGAACGCACCGACGTGCATCGGCAGTTAGCCTCGATATATGGGCAGATCGGACTGTTTCCCGAAGTCGCCGCGAAGTTGGAGCCGATTTTAGCCGCGCATCCGGAGCAGCCACCGCTGTGGGATGCGCTGGGAAAAGCCTATTTGAAGATGGGCGACCTCGACAAAGCCGAGGAAGCGTATCGCCTGCTGACAAAGCGGATGCCGAAGATGGGCAGCGCGCATGTGGGGATGGGTTTCGTGTGGCTGGCGAAAGGATACCCCCAAGCGGCGGAGGAAAACTTTCGGAGGGGGCTGTTATCTTACCGCGTTGATGAACGTGCCTATCTGGGGTTGGCGCGTCTTTACCAGCAGATAACGTGGACAGATGCCCGACTGCCGCAAATCGTTCAGGAGATGGAGGACGCGGTTCGATTCTTCCCCCAGGACGCGATGTCGCATTTCGTGCTGGGCAAAGCCTACGCGCGGCAGAACAGAGTGGCAGAGGCGCTGAAGGAACTGCACGCCGCCGCCCGCCTGCCTGGCGCGCCTGCTGAGACGTGGCAACTGCTCGCTGTGTTGTATCAGCGCGCAGGCAACACCGCTGCGGCAGCGACAGCGGAGAAGAAATATCGGGCGGCGGCGGCGACGGAACGCGAGGAGAAGCAACTGAAACAGTCCGCCGCTGCCTCCCCCCGCGACGCGCAGCGCCAATTCGCGCTGGCGCGGTTCTACGTGGCGCGGAAAAATCTCCCCGCCGCCTGGATTTATTTCACGCGCGGTCTTCGAGAGCGCCAAGACCAGCCAGCCGCGAAAGAAGCCGCCGCCGTGCGCAAGCGATTACTCGCGGGCGAAGGTGTTGAGGTCGCCGCTCTCCCATGAAACCGCGCGCGTTACGTTTCATCGTGGCTGGGCTGGCGGGGCTGATGGGGTGGCTCGGTTTTCTGGGTTGGCATCAGGGCAGACCTAAACCAACTCCAGCCCACCTCAGCCTCCAACCTCCGCCGCCCCTGACGCCCGCACAGAAAAAAGCGCGATTCCGTCAACGCGTCCGCGAACGCTTCCGGTATGCTGCCACAGTGGCGCTCCGTGGCGGCTCGGATAGGGAACACGTCGCGGGGCTGATGTCGCTGGCGAAAAGGGACGCTGACCTCGGCAACTATGCAGAGGCGATAAAATCGCTCGAAGCCGCGCGCCGCATTGCCCCGCAGTTGCCTACTGCCCTCTATGCCCTCGCCCTTTATCACAGCCGCCTCGGACAGTTCACGCCGGGCGAAAAGTGGGCGAAGGAGTTGATTCAGTTAGACCCGCAAAATCCCGACGGCTACATCGCGCTCAGTTGGGTTTATTACCGCGCTGGACGAAAAACCGACGCTGCCGCTGCGTTGCGCCGAGGGACGGAGCGAGCAGACCTGCCCATTGAAGCGCGCTTCCGCCTCGCGGTGCAACATGCCAAACTGCACGACCCTACCGCCGCCGCAACGCAACTGCAGAAGATTGTTGCCGCACGCTCCGACTTTCAACCGGCGTGGGCGTTCTTGGGCGCGGTTCATCTGGGGCTGTCGCAAACGGCAGCGGCGCGGCGCTGTTTAGAGAAAGCCGTCGCATTGAATCCCAACGATCCGCGCGCCCACCTGCTGCT
>JANWYM010000765.1 GCA_025055355.1 Abditibacteriales bacterium | reverse complement strand
GAGGGATTAGTCCTCAGAGAGGCTCTGACTCCGCCTTCTCTACCTTGACCGCCTCGCCTGCACGGACGTGCTTGAACACTTTGGCGTCACCGACGACCTTGCCGAAGACGTTGACCGCGCTGGCGGGGCGAATCTCGTCGCCGTGGCTGGCGGGCGTGGGACCGAAGAAAATGCAGAACGCTGCGCCAGGCGGCCAGTAACCCAAATCGCCCAGCGCGACGACCTCCTGCGCGTTTTCGACGGGACATTGCACAGGAATTGAAAAGTAGATTTCATCTCCCCACGTCTGGGCGCGCCCCGTCAAAGGTAACGCCGCGTAGATGCGTCGGGCGGTGTCCGTGTCGTTTAACTCCGCCAGCGCGACGACGCTTCCTGCTGTGATTTTAATGCGCTGCATAAAGGCCTCCCCTGTTGCTGCTGCTACTCAGTAAACAATCGGCTGCACTTCTGGATGCAGTCCACAATCAGCGCTTCTGTCCAGTGGTCGGTTTTTAGGGCTTCCATCGGCAGTTGCCGCAGCACGGGCACGTCCCCGCGCAGGACCCGGAAGTATTTGGCTTTGATGACAACGATGTGCTCCCGCCGGCCATGCCGCGTGACGTAACACTCCTTGTTTAGCATCCCCACGACCATCACCCGCGTTCCCTGCTGCACCATGTCCACGCACCGCTCCGCCAGCGGTCCATAAATGTCAACGAGAAACAGGTCGGACACCGCGTCACCGTTCGCGCGCGTGAAGGGACGCTCCACCTCCAGGCTAAATTCCGCCTTGGCAATCCCCGACGCCCGATGCCGCAGCACGGCATCCTTCGTTGCCACCCCCGTCACGATGATAAAGTTTAAATCCGCCACGACTGTCCCTCCCTCTCCAATCCTCGCTCGCGCCACCGTCATCCTCGGGGGAACAAGCGATCGCTCCGTTCCCCCGCAGATGAGCGCTCCCCTGTCACCTCTCCCGTGAGATGATCCACCTGCCAATCCTGAATTGTGACATTGACAATTTCCCCCTGCGCGGGCGCGCCGCCCGTCGCCACAACCCGCACGTAGGTGTTGGTCAATCCTTCACACACGCCGGTCGCTTCGTCACATCGTTCCACCAGCACGGAGGCGGTCTTACCGATGTATCGCCGCGCGTAGAGGGCAGACAATTCGCGGGCAAGCGCGCCCAACTGTTTCGCCCGCCGCTCGATGGTTGCTGGTGGGACCTGACACGGTAGGGTCGCCGCGGGCGTTCCCGGGCGCGCGGAAAACGGGAAAATGTGCATGGCACTAAACCGCATCTGTCGCGCAAATGCCATCGTTTCCTGAAACTGCTCTTCCGTCTCGCCGGGAAAGCCTACCAGCATGTCCGTCGTCAGACTCAGATGGGGTATCGCCGCCCGAAATCGTCGCACCCATTCGGCAAATTCCGCCGCCGTGTAACCACGCCGCATAGCGCGCAGCACGGCGTCGCTGCCCGACTGCGCGCACAGGTGCAGATGCGGACAGATTTTTCGTGACCCCGCCATGACCTCCACGAGGTCCTCCGTCAGGTCGCGGGGGTCCAAAGAACTGAGACGAATCCGCTCCAGCCCGTCAATCGCTTCCATCTCTTTCAGGAGCGCCGTCAGCCGCTTGCGGCGTCCGGGTAAGTCGCTGCCATACCAGCCGAGAATCACGCCCGTCAGCACAATCTCTTTCGCGCCGTGCGCCACCAGCGCGCGTGCCTCCTGCAAGACCTCCTCCATCGGACGGCTGTAAGGCTTGCCCCGCGTGCGGGGGATGATGCAAAACGCGCAGTGCCGATTGCAGCCGTCCTGCACTTTCAGCACAGCGCGTTCGCGGGAGGCGATGGGCAGCACATAAGGCGTATCCGACGGACGCTGCATGCCGGGCAGCAGCGGAAAATCCCCCTTCGACCTGACGACCTCGGCGATGAGGGCGGGAAGTTCCCGCTTGCGACCGTTGCCCACGACAATTGCCTCTTTCACCATCCGCCGAAATTGGTCGGCTGCCCACTCAGCAGCGCAACCCGTGACGGCGATGACGGCGTGCGGATTGTTGCGCACCGCACG
>JANWYM010000764.1 GCA_025055355.1 Abditibacteriales bacterium | reverse complement strand
AGAAGCCTGTGAGCGTCGATCTGAAGCAGGCGTATAAGATCGCGGAAGCGATTGAAAGCGCGGGGATTCTCAACAGCGTGGGCTACCACTTTCGCTACTTTGATTTGACCGATAAAACGAAGGAGTTGCTCAGAGGCAAGACGATCGGCATGGTGCTCGGCTACTGGATGGGTGGGATGCCCATGGTGCCGTGGTGGCGACGGATGGAGCAGTCGGGCGGGCAACTGGTGGAGCAATGCACGCACATCGTGGACCTCGCCCGCTACCTCGTCGGCGAGGTTAAGAAGGTCTACTGCGCCGCTGCGCTCCGCACGATGACCGACGTGGAGAACAACAACGTGCCCGACGTGACGACGGTGACGATGGAGTTCGAGAACGGCGCCATTGGCACGATGAACACCTCCTGCATGATGCCGCAGGGCGGTCCGGTGGCGTTGCACATCGTCACGCGCGGGCAAACGTTTGAACTCACCGGCGGCTCGCTGCGCATCGTGGAAGGGCGTCACACCGAAGAGTTTCGCAGCGCGGTCAACGGCCACCTCGAAGCCGACCGCGCCTTCGTGCGGGCAGTCAAAACCCGCAAGCAGTCACCCATCAAATCCTCCTACGCCGACGCGGTGAAAACGCTGGCGGTGACGCTGGCGGCGAACAAGTCAGCACGAACGGGCAAAGCGGTCACCGTT
The DNA here is from genome assembly GCA_025055355.1 of Abditibacteriales bacterium. Classification (GTDB taxonomy): domain Bacteria; phylum Armatimonadota; class Abditibacteriia; order Abditibacteriales; family JANWYM01; genus JANWYM01. The sequence goes on along the minus strand of JANWYM010000764.1, from coordinate 1,378 downwards.
TAGTCAATTGGTCAATCGGCTGATTGGCTCATCGGTTTGTTGACCAATTGACCGATTGACTTGCAGAAGGGGGGCTTTTATGGGGCGCATCCGTCAGAAGGAACTGCGTCGTCGGCGCAAGCGGCGGGCAGAGCGGCTGCGTGAGCGCCGCAGACAGGCGCGGTTGCAGCGCGGACAGGCGACGCCGAGTCCATCGTGACGGCAGAATTCAAAGGTTACGCCGTTGCCTACACCGCCTTCCCCGCCGACAACCCTCCTCGTCCTCCTTCAAACTGTCCCCTGCGGTTGAGTCGGAGCACGCGAGTATGGTCGCGCAGGACGCACAGGGGTCGAGAGCACAGAACGGTTGGGGCATTCCCCTCCCGCAACTGACTGGCGGCAACTACCGTGTCACTGCGAAGGGGAGTGACGTCGCAGGCGGAAAAGAACGTTCTTTTTCTCATGCGCAGCAGACGAAAGTGCAAAGACACCACGCCGTTTTCCGCCGTTCCATTGACGCTGCCCCGTGAATCGGCTATACTGTTCTCGGATTCACGCGGGTGCTGATGCAGTTGAGAGCGCCTCACAAAACCATGCGGGCAGTTTTGTGGGGTGCGCTGACCGCGGTGGGAACGGAGCGCTGTGTCGGGTCAGTGGGACGTCGCGTTCAAGTTAGTGCTGGAGCGGCTGTTTGCGCTGGTGGGGCTATCGCTGCAGACGGAATGGACTGTGGGCGATTTGCCGCTGCGGATTGACGGCGTGGTGCGCTGTCAACCCGATGACGTGGCGCGCTTGGCAGAGCGCACGCCGTTTGGCTTCTTCGCGCGGCATAACCTGCTGGAATGCAAGTCGTTTGCCGACCGACTGACACTGGACGAGTTCCAGCGGATCGTGGGGCGAGCGTATCTCTACGCGGCGAACGAAAAGGTGCGCAATCACAATGACTTGGTTGTGTGTATACTCTGCGCACATTGTCCACGTCGTCTATTGCGGCAGAGCCAAGCCGTCGCCCAGTTTGCGTGTGCGGCGCAAGGCATTTACGTGACCCGCAGTGTGGGCATCCCTGTTTACATCGTTGTCGTGCCTGAACTGCCCGCCGAACCATCCACCGTGTTTTTGCGGCTGTTCGGCGACGCAGAGGGGCGACGGGAAGCGATTGCCACTTTTATCGGCTGGGGCGATCCAGAGTTGATTCGTGTCAGCGCTCTTTTATTTCCTGAAGAGGTCCACGAGGTGATGAAGATGATGAAGCGGATTAAAGCGCCTGACATCGCCGCGAACGTGGCTTATTTAGTGCGCTGGTTGGGTCCTGAGAAGGTCATCGGTGAGTTGACTCCCGAAGAGCGGCTGGCTGGACTCAAGCCCGAAGAGCGGCTTGTCGGACTCAAGCCCGAAGAGC
>JANWYM010000763.1 GCA_025055355.1 Abditibacteriales bacterium | reverse complement strand
TGGTTGCAACTTTACACCGTGCTACCGTGCCAACCTGCCGACGTGCCAGGGGTTGCTTCGCTGCGCTCGCAAATGACAGGCATTTTCCTCGCAACGGCAGGTTTTCCGAAGAGGTGAAGCATCGTGGCGACGGCGGTGATCGAGCGACCTGCTATCGTGGCAGAGCGATGGGAGGCATCTTCCCTCTCATTGGCGGATTTGCAGCCAGGGGACGTCTATTGCACCGACCATCCTCTGACGCTGGAGGAGTTCCTGGAACTGGTCGACGAGGACACGGAGGCGGAACTGATTGACGGAGTAGTTGTAATGTCTTCACCGGCGGGCACGGCGCATGAGACCTTGTTTGGTTGGTTGTTAAGGGTGTTAGGAGGCTATGTGGAGGAGCGCCGGTTAGGCGTGGTGCTGGGGTCGCGTTCCCCGGTGCGGATCACTGGCTACACGGGGCGCGAGCCGGACTTACTCTTCGTGCGAGCGGAGCGCTGTCATATCATCCAAGAAAACGAAATCACGGAAGCGCCGGATTTCGTCATCGAGATTGTATCTCCCAACGACCGCCTTGGGCAGGTCATCCGCAAGCAAGCCCAGTATGAGACTATCGGGGTGCGGGAACTATGGGTGATTGACCTGCCCCGCCGCGAGGTGCGGGCGTATGTGCTGGGGGAGGACGGGCGATTTGCGTCTGTCCCTGTTAGCAAGGGTGGGGTCTTGCGGTCGGCGGTGGTGGACGGTTTTGAGTTGAAAGTGGAGTGGTTGTGGAGCGGGATGGGGCAGTTTCCCTCTTCGCTCTCCATTGTGCAAAACCTGCTGAAGAGAGCGCGTCAGCGTTCCAAAACCGTGCAGCATAAAGCGCGCGCCAAAAAAACGAGGAGGTAAAGGAGAATGAGGAAACTGGCAGTCTTTTTATTCATGGTCGTCTTGGGGGTCTGCGTCGGTTGGGCGTTTGGCGGTGCGAGTGGAGAAATTCTGATTGGCGAGTATGGCTCGTTCACCGGCACGACGGCGGACTTCGGCAAGACGACGCACAACGGCATCATGCTTGCCATCGAGGAGATTAACAAAAAGGGCGGGGTGCTGGGCAAGAAGGTGCGCATCATCGCCGAGGACGATGCGAGTTCGCCTGAGCAAGCGGCGACGGTGGTGAAGAAGTTGGTCAATCAGGACCGCGTCGTAGCGGTGTTGGGCGAGGTCGCGTCCTCGCGCTCGATGTTCGGCGCACCAATCTGTCAGGCGGCGAAGGTGCCGATGGTGTCGCCAGCCTCGACCAACCCGGAGGTGACGCGCAAGGGAGATTACATCTTCCGCGTCTGCTTCACCGATGATTTTCAAGGCAAGGTTATGGCGAAGTTCGCCGCTGAATACTTGAAGAAGAGGCGGGCGGCGATTCTCAAAGATGTGAAGAACGATTACAGCGTGGGGCTGGCGAAGTTTTTCAAAGAGGATTTCATCAAGCGGGGGGGACAGATTGTCGCCGAGTCCTCCTATAAGGAAGGTGACAAAGACTTCCGCGCCAACCTCGCGTCCATCCGTGCCAAGAACCCCGACTGCATTTTCATCCCCGGCTATTACAGCGAGGTGGGCAACATCGCGCGGCAAGCACGGGAGTTAAGAATTCAAGTGCCGCTGTTGGGCGGCGACGGCTGGGAGTCCAGCAAACTGATTGAAATTGGCAAGAAAGCCGTAGACGGCTGTTACTTCTCCACCCACTACGCGATTGACGACAAAAACCCTGAAACCCAGAAGCGTGTGGCGGACTTCGTCAAAGCCTACCGCGCCAAATACAAGGAGGACCCCAACGGCTTATCCGCGCTCGGCTACGACGCAGCGCGGATTCTGTGCGACGCCATCGCCCGCGCCAAAAGCACAGAAGGTCCCAAAATCCGCGCTGCCCTTGCCGCCACCAAGAACTTCCCCGGTGTGACTGGCAACATCACGATTGACAAAAACCGCAACGCTGTTAAATCGGCGGTGGTCATGCAGGTCGTAGGGACAAAGTTTAAGTTCGTCACGCGCATCCAGCCGTAATACGTTGGCAGGTTGACACGTTAGCACGTTGGCACGTTACAACGTTAGC
>JANWYM010000762.1 GCA_025055355.1 Abditibacteriales bacterium | reverse complement strand
GCCTATACTATCCTTTTAATCCGTAACCGAAATCCGTTGACCGCATCCGTTTAATCCGCTACCGAAATCCGCTGACAGCCTTGAGGCGGAAACCCAGCAGACGCGGCGACAAGGGAAACGCAAAAGCTTATGAAATAAAATCACAATCTACTCTGAGGTTTAATTCCCCCCACCACAAGGTATAATTCCGTTGACTCTACCCAAAATACGGGGGTGTTCGACATGATGAACCAGAGGCGTTCTCGTGGCTTTACGTTAATTGAGATGTTGGTCGTGATTGCGGTCATCGCGATTTTGGTGGCGATTCTTACACCTGTCTATGGCAGGGTGCGAGAACATGCGCGGCAGGCGAAATGCACCAGCAACCTGGTGCAGATCGCCCAAGCCGTCAACACTTACAAACGGGACAAAGGAAGATTCCCCCGCAGCCTGTTTGACCTTTATCCTGACTACATCAGTTCCGCCGATCCGTTTATCTGCCCAAACGACAACACACCCTACGCTAAGTCCCCGCTTCAGAACAGGTCGCTGATTTACAGCAGTTATGCGGGCGAGGTGCCGCGAACGGTTGATCCTGTCCAAGCCAATATCCTGTGGAATTATAACGGTTATGTGCCTCCGGATCGCAGTGGGAATTATTATGTGCCTCAGGATCCCCATGGCGTTCAACTGCCACCCGGACCGCCTGATGCCAACCAGAACGGCATGCACGATGACGCTGAGGCGGATTACCAGAGGGCGTTAATGAATGCGGGGTTGACCAACCACACGAAATGGCCGCGCCTCTACAACCGCCAAGCCCCCGATTATACAATTATCACCCATTGCCGCTTTCACCGAAATCAAACGGGCAACGAGATCATCGTGCGCCTCAACGGAACGACATCCAAAGGCATCAAGTTCTCCGTTGACCCCAGAACGGGCGAATATGTCACCAAGTATAACTGGACGCTCCAACCTGAACAATAAAAACTTTGGGTTGTGAGGTCATGAGAGATAGAGGGCGATGAGTATGTCTCTGAAACACCGACAACAAGCAGGTATCACCCTCGCGGAAGTCCTGGTTGCCATCGCCATTCTGCTGGTGGGTGTCTTCGCGGTAATGCGCGTGTTCCCGGCGGGGCTGAAGGTGATTCAGAACGACCGCATGAGTGACATTGCAACTCAACTTAATCGTCAGCGTTTGGCGTTCTATCGGGCGCAGCCGTTGTTAGGGCGGGCATCCCAAGTAACGCAGCCCTTGCCACCCCAAATGGACCGCCTTTCGGGGGCGCATCTGCGTCAGCCGCTGATGGTGCCCGACGCAGTGGTGTTGATGACGTCGGTCAGCGCGGATACAGGTAATCTCTTCTTGCCCTATGGAGAAGCCGACAACGTTGAGCGGCGATTTCTCATTGGAAGAACGCCGAACTACTTCGATGTTCAGCCGAACTTTTTGCCCGCCAACCGCCTCAACCCTCCGACGGGCTGCGCTGACCCAGAAGACCCCGACGCTCCGTGGTGTCATGCGATGGCGGCGTGGAAGCGCATCATCGGCGAGCCGCACGTCGTGCAGGAGTTGACGGATGGGACGGGCAACCGTTTTATGGGCATCGTGTTAGGACATGCTCCGATTTACTTCAATCCGCCGCAGGGCAGCAACCCGCCCGACCCGCTGAATCCCATCTTTCACACTGAAACGCCCGTCCCTGTGGTCGTCGACGCTCCCAACGGCGAGTTGGTGGGACTCGCGGCGGGAACCTACAAGGTCAGTTATCGCTGGGTGGACAAAAACGATGTGGAGCATGGGGTGGATGAGGAGATGTTCTTCTTGCCTGCGGCGGGGAATTATGTCGTAGCGGCCGCCTTTGAGCGGGGAAACCTTTCCTCTCTGTGGGGTGGACAACCGGGCAAAACCGGTCGCCTGCTGGAAGGGACGGTGCGTGTGGTGCGGGTGGATTGGGTGCCTGCCGCGCCCGCCATGATTCGCACAGCGGTGGGCATGGATAAAGTCGGCTTAGTAGACTTGACCGGCGTGACTGGGGCGTTGCCGGGTGCAATCGTCAAGGCGAATTACACCATTCACGTGACTTACAA
>JANWYM010000761.1 GCA_025055355.1 Abditibacteriales bacterium | reverse complement strand
CCGCCTTGCGCGACTTGCGGTCCGCGATGTGCGTCACCGTGCAAGTGTCAATGATATACGCATCCGCTGGCTGATGAAATGCCACCTGCTGAAAGCCCTGCTCCTGCATCAGCCGCGCTATCTGATTTGAATCGTATTGGTTGACCTTACAGCCCAAGGTATAAATCGCAAACGTGGGCAACTTCAACATGCGTCAACGTCACGCTCCCAAACGTCGTGTGGAAAAGGAATATTGCTTTTCTATTCGACCCTTGTGCAAAATATCCTTCTCTACTCCCTGCGGTCCTCTGCGTTTCTCTGGGCGTGGCTTTGCGTTCAGGCTCGTCAATGCTAAAGGCGCGGCGGCACGGAGCAACACGGAGACAAAAGTAACGCCGTTGCTGACACCCTCTTCACCCTCCCCCACCTTCCCCGATGACAAGGCCTTGTTATGGCGAGCGCATGAGGGTCATCGCGAGGAGCGCAGCGGTTGCGAGGAACGAAGCCAAGTCATCCCCCGCGCGGGGGATGACTTAGCCCCGCCCGCCGTGATATCAGCCGCGAGGGCAACAAGCCGCCACGCGCTGCTTTCCTAACTCCCCTCGTGGGAGGAATGGAAGGAGGAAAGGCATGACGGCAACTGCGTCACTTTTGTAAGAATCCGTCCATTTACCGCTGCTGGGGCACAGCCCATTCCTCCTGCGTTTTTGACGCCCTCCCCTGATGCCCCTGCGTTCTGTGGTATAAAAAGGCAGTATAGAACGTGCTATGTCGGAAAGTGACACACGCTGGGAGAGAACCAGGATGATCGTTCTTGTCTTACTGGGAGCCGTTGCATTCTATTGGTTTGTATATTCCCTGTTCAGCCGCTACGCGCAAGGCGAGGTGTTAACGGTCATCACTCTGGACCGCTGGCAACCGCTGGAAGTGCGCCTGTCGCCGGACGCCACGCTGTCCGCCCTGCAATGGTTGTTGGTCGCCGTGATGGTGTATCTGGTGCTGGACTATGCGGTCTCTCTTGTCCGCCGCCACCTACGCCGCCGCTCATCAGATGCTCGATAGTGAGCGTTGCAACTCCCCAACCCTTTCCCAATGAAAATGCCCGCCGTGACAAGAAATCGCTGCGTCACCTCACTGGCGTCTTTGGCTTTCGCGTTCTTCAGGCGGCGTGCCTGCACGAAGAGCCTATCCGAAAACTGCATGGCGCAGGCTTCCAGCCTGCCTAAAATGCCGACAGGACGTCAGCGCTACCCAGTTTTCGGATAGGCTCTAAACCGCGATGACGGTCGCGGGATCAATCCTGCAGAGTCGAATGCCTTGTTATAGGCTTTTCCTGACCGTATCCAGAAAATAGCGATGCACGCGCAAATCGTCCGTCAACTCCGGGTGGAACGATGACGCGAGCAGGTTGCCCTCCTGAATCAGAATCGGCACGTTGTCGTGGGTGGCGAGCACTTCAACGCTGGATGCCACTTCGCGCACGACGGGCGCGCGAATGAACACCGCCCGCAACGGCACCTCGCCCAAGCGCGGGGCGAGAACGTCGGCTTCGAAACTGTCAATCTGCCGCCCGTAGGCGTTGCGCTCGACGGTGATGTTCATAAGCCCCAGCCGCGTTTGTTGACTGGCGACAATCTCCTTCGCCAGCAGAATCAGCCCCGCGCACGTCCCGTAAATCGGCATTCCCTCCGCGTGCCGCTGACGGATTTTCTCGCTGATACCGTAGCGGTCCATCAGTTTGCCGATGGTCGTGCTTTCCCCGCCGGGGATGATGAGTCCCCCCACTTCGTCCAACTCCTGCGGCAGCCGCACCGCCATCCGCTCCACGCCGCACTTTTCCAGCGCGCGCAGGTGTTCCTCAAAGTCCCCTTGCAGAGCCAGAACGCCGATTTTCATTCCTCACACCCTCAACAATCGGACGAAGCCTGCCTGCTCACAATCTGAATTTTTGCGTTTTGCTCTCCCTATGGAGCCGCAACCTTGTCCACCACCGCAATCTGTTGACCGCCCTCTGCTACCATCCCCGCACCGACAACAACTCCTTCGCGTCCAGCATCCGCACGTCCAGCCCACGCATCGGCTCACCCAGCCCCGCGCTGATTTCGGCGAGGA
>JANWYM010000760.1 GCA_025055355.1 Abditibacteriales bacterium | reverse complement strand
CATAACGCGTGCCTTGCATCCTGTCAAATAAAGGCTGAAACTGTCAACGGATTGCGGTAGCGGATAAAACGGATTGTGTCACGTCTGCCGCCAAGTAATCCGCTTAATCCGTTACCGCAATCCGTTGACAGTTCCAACCTTCTTACGGCTTCCGGCAACGGATCTCGGTAGCGGATAAAACGGATTGTGTCACGTCTGCCGCCAAGTAATCCGCTTCATCCGTTACCGCAATCCGTTGACAGTTCCAAAGTTCGGCAACCGAACGAAATCGTAAAACAAAATCGTCCGGGCGCAGTCATAGAGGAAAGGCAACCAACTCCAAAAGACAAGCGGGATGGACGCATGAAACGAGCCATCAGTATCTTTGGTATCATCGTTGTCCTCATCTTCATCGGCTGGCTGAAACTGAACGGCAAGGACAAAAGCGAGGTCGCCGCGCAGTCGCCGCCGCAGGAGAAAAAGGAGGAGGTCGTTCCCGTCCGCGTGGCGACGGCGGAGGGGCAAACGATGGCGCACACTATCGCAGTCACCGGCACGATCACGGCGCAGCGCGAGGTGTCCGTCGCGGCGGAAATCACAGGCAAAGTGGTGTTCGTCGGCGCGGAGGAAGGTGACCGTGTGACAGCGGGACAGGTGTTGGTGCGCTTGGACGACCGCGAGGCGCGCTCGCAAGTCGCTCGCGCCGAAGCCGCGCTGGCGCAGGCGCGGTCCCGCGTCGCAGGCGCAGAAGCCAGCCGCCAGTTGACGATGGAGCAAGTGGACAGCGATGTAAATGCTGCCGAGGTCGCGTTGCAAGCGGCACGGTCGCGCGCGCGGGAGTTGGAGCATGCGCTGAAGTTGACGGAGGAACAGGTCGCCCATCAAATCGCTCAGGCGGAGAAGGAGCTGGAAGCCGCCCAAGAAAACCTGCGCCTGATTCAAGCGGGCGCGCGCCCGCAGGAAATCGCCCAAGCGCAAGCCGCCGTGGATGCTGCCGCCGCCGACATTCGTCAATCCGAAGCCAACGTGCTCCAAGCCGAAGCCGACGAGGAGCAGGCGCGCATCGAATATGAGCGCGTGCAAGGGTTGTTCAGCAAAGGGTTCGCATCTCAACAGCAGGTGGACACTGCCAGAACGCGCCTGACCAACGCGAAGGCGCGCGTGGCGGCGAACAAGGCGCGGCTGGAAACGGTCAAGACACAACTCAAGCAGGCACAGGAACGCCTCAGCCTTTTGCGGGAAGGCGCGCGCCCCGAGGAAATCGCCATCGCCCAAGCCCGCGTTGCTGCTGCCGCCGCCGCGTTGAACGAGGCCAGAGCCAGACGCAAGCAAGTGGACGTGCGCCAACAGGAGTTGGAGTCCGCCAAAATTGACGTGCGCCAGCGAGAAGAGGCGTTGCACGCGGCGAAACTGAATCGCGGCAAGGCGCAGATCAGCCAGCAGGAAATCGCTGCCCTGCGTTCGTCCGTGCGCCAAGCCCAAGCCGAACTGGAACTCGCGCGGCAGACCCTGCGCCATTGCACCCTCACCGCGCCGCTGTCGGGACTCATCTCGCAACGCCTCGTCGAACCCGGCGAGGTCATCGCCCCCGGCGCACCGCTGCTCACCATCGTCAGCAGTGAGGTAGTCTTCTTCGCCGCCGAGGTGCCAGAGCGCGACATCCCTAACGTGCACCTTGGTCAGCCCGTCGAAGTGGAAGTGGACGCCCTGCCGCATGAGACGCGGCGCGGCACGGTCGTGGAAATACTTCCCTCCACCGACCTCGCCTCGCGTCGCTTCATCGCCAACGTCGCCCTGCCCAACCGCGACGGCAAACTGCGCGAGGGGATGTTTGCACGCGGGCGTATTCTCGTCGCGCGCGCAGTGCGCGTCGTTCTCGTCCCGTTAGACGCTGTGGTGCGGCGCGAGGGGAAAGAGTTCATCGCCGTTGTCAAGCCGAACAACGAAGTCACCATTCGCCCCGTCAAATTAGGCGCGTCGCAGGGGGAAAAGGTCGTCGTGCTCGAAGGCATCTCCGCCGGTGAAACCGTCGTCACCGCTGGCGCACCGCAGTTGAAGGAGAAGGCGAAGGTGGAGGTCGTGAAGTAAGGGGAAGTAGGGGGAAGTAGGGGGAAGTA
>JANWYM010000075.1 GCA_025055355.1 Abditibacteriales bacterium | reverse complement strand
CAGGGCGGCGATGGCGATGGCGATATACGCTCCGAACGATTGCTGGCGGATGTAAGGAAACTGCGGAATCTGGTCCCAGCCGAACGCCGCTGAGACGACCAGTTGCAGCCGCGAGAAGATGAAGAAGAACCAACAAGAAAACAATAAGTCCACCGGCAGCAGCAACCCCAGCCCCACGCCAAAGGGGTAAAACGACAGGCGCGTGCCGCGCAGTGCTGTCCAGGGTCGCTGTGTCCACAGGCTGTTCATGAACTCGTCGTAATGGACAACGCGAGTTTTGATGAGCGGCACCTGCGGGTAGAGCGCGTTGAAGCCGTTCACGAGGCTAATGAACGCCGCAATGCCGAACCCCATAAGAAACCACGAGTTGAGCCACCAGCGTTTGCTCAGGTCGGTCAGTTCCAACGGGATTTGCGTGAGCGGATAGGACAGTTTCTCGTTCTCTGTCCACCGCTTACGCAGGATGGTGTTGAGGCACAGCAGCGAAAGCACCATCGCGGAGATGAACAGCGTCCACCACAGCACCGGACCGAGCCACGGGCGATAGTGCTGGGGCTGATACAGACCCCAGAACGAGTTCGTCCCCTCGTATGCGCCTTTGAGGGCGACGGGGTCCTTGACCATCAGCCAGTCGGGAAGATACTGAAAGAAGATATCGCGCCACTGATTGGACGCAGTGGCGAAACGATGCGGATGCGACAACTGGGGGGTGAGGACCTGAATCAAGTCGTGTCCGACCAGCGTGGAGGCAATCGCCAGCATGACGTAAACGACCAACAACTCCTGCCGCGTCAACGCCCACGCTTGTTTGATGCGCTTGACGAGTTCGTTGAGGGACAGTAGCACGAGGAGAATGAACACGACGTTGAAGAACAGCGACACCGTCGTCGGGTGACCGGAGTAGCGGACAATCTCCATGTGCGTCACCCAGTAGGCGTTGGGCCACATGAGAATCAAAGCGAGCAAAACGGAACGCCACGTCACTCCATCCACGCGGCGCGGTGAAGGTGATGATGACGGCAACGACTTGGACAAAACCTTCCTCCTCCACAGGCGTAGCCGAAGTCCCCAGACTTCGGGCTTATCTTTCTCCAGGCTGTACGGTGAAGGGTATTGGGTATTTTAACCGAAACGCCCCGCGCCGTCCAGAAAAAAAACCCCCAGATAATCTCTCTGGGGGTTTCCTCCATCCTCCATGCTGAGAAGGGGTTGCCGACCTACACATCGTCCTGCACAGAGACGTTGGCTGCGCGCGGACCTTTGGGGTCGTCAATGACTTCAAAAGACACCCGCTGCCCTTGCCGCAAGGTGCGGTAGCCGTCACCGTTGATCGCGGAGAAATGGACAAACACATCTGGTCCACCATCTTGCTCGATGAAACCATAGGTGTCCTTGAACCACTTTACGGTCCCGGTTGCCATTCTGCCCTCCTTCAACACGTGGAATTTGACTGTCCGACGACTCGCCTTGACCTTCAGTTCACTTCTCCGCGAGGTATCCGCGTTTCCCTCCGGGCGAAGTGAGATGAACTACTGGTCGGTACATCTGGAACAGCCGGCGTCACATCCGTCTCCCGCCCCTTCGGTCGGCTCAACCCGTTGGTGTGGGCGCCCTCCGAACGGATTGAGCCTCCCCTCTGCCAGCCGCCCCTACGACGGGTGTAACGTTCGGGCGCGGATTATACAGGAAGATGTGCGTTTTGTCAATATCCATGACAAATTTTTTTATGGAACGGGGGGAGTTTGAGGGTTCAGGGGTTCATGGGGGTTCATGAAGATTCATGGGGTGCGTTGCAGGACGCGAAGTTTGCGACGCGCAGCCCTTGCCATAACGCCTTCACGTCCTCCGCGCCTCGTCCGATGACAATGAATGACGGACAGAACGGTGAAGACGCCCACTCCCGCGAACCACATCGGGGTCCAGGGCGTTTTCCGGAACGCTATCTGAACCTCCTCAGAAGGATACCGCCGCTTCAAAGACCTCCCCCGATACGTCGTAGTCTCCCAATCACGACACAGGCACTGACCGAAGGTCTCCCACTTGGGAGACCTTCGGTCAACCCTTTCGGTGCGGTCAGAGACCGCCGCCGCGCAAGGTTACTCATCAATCCTCTTAGGATTCGCCTCCTGCTTCATCTCCTCCTCTTCCGTCTCCGCATCGTCGTTCGCCGTGCTTGCCTCTGGCACGACAGGGTCATTTTCGATGCGCAGGGTTTGCGTGTATTCTTTGCCGTCCACCGTCAGCACGACACGATACAATCCTGCGGGGACGGGACGCGCAAAGCCGCCCAAACCGCCAAAGCCGCCACCGCGCCCTTGTGAGGGCGGGGTGGGCGTCTCGCCGGAGCCTTCGAGCGGGGGCGGGGTTGCGCCTGCCGCCCCCGTTGCGCCTTGCGGTGAGGTCGCGCCTTCAGGACGCGCGCCCCCTCCTCGTCCGCCGCCGCCCGCAGGACGCTGCGGCGTGCGGCTCAAGTCCCACGTCGCCACGTGCAAGCCCGGCGCGGTCTGCGCCGGCAGTTCGCGCACGACTTTGCCCTCGTGGTCGAGGATTTTCAAACTCGCCTTTTCCGCCTTCTGATGGATGGAGTAGAAAATCTGCGCCCCGTTGGGCGGGTTCTCGCCGAAGTAACGGCGGTGTCCGTTGCCATACATCGAGACGCGGGTCGGCTCGCGCCGCCAGCGAATCACGGTGTTCGGCTCGTAGAGGGCAGCGGGCGCGGTCAGCGCGTCCTTCGTCATCCCCCGCAGGGGCGTGATGTCCAAAATCCAGACGCTGCGCCCGTGCGTGGCAATCGCCACTTCGCCCGCCGTCGGGTGAATGGCGAACTCGTGCACCGCCACCGTCGGCAGGTTGTTGTTCAACCTCGTCCAATACGCGCCGCGATTGAGCGACACGAACGCTGCGAACTCCGTGCCGACGAAGAGAAGGTTTTGGTTCTTGACATCCTCGCGCAGCACGCGCGTCGAACCCGTCGGCAGGTTGGCGCGGAGGGACTTCCAGGTTTTGCCAAAGTCCTCCGTCACAAAAACGTAAGGCTCATCGTCATCGGAGCGGTGCCCGTCAAACGCGACGTAACAGCGCCCCTCGACGAAACGGGAGGGTTCAATCGAAGCGACCCAACGTGGTCCGGGCAGCCCGACTTTGTCCGCCACGTTTGTCCATTTCTGCCCGCCGTCCTGCGTCACCCACAGGTTGCCGTCGTCGGTGCCGACCCACAACACGTCCGGGTTGCGCGGCGACTCGGCGAGGGCGGTTGCCGTGCCGCGCCCCGTGCGGGCGATTTCGGGCGAGATGATGCGCAAGTCGTCGCCGCGCTTCACCGAGCGGAAGACGTAGTTACCCGCGCAGTAGAAAATGCTGGGGTTGTGGTGGGAGAGGATGAAGGGCGTGTTCCAGTTGAAACGGAACCGCTTGCCTGGCACGGGACGCGGGCGGATTGAAGCCCACGCGCCCGTGCGCAGGTTGCGCCGCTGCATGTTTCCATCCTGACTTTCGTAGTAAACGAGGTCGGGGTCAGTGGGGTCCACGCGGCACACGAAGCCGTCGCCACCGCCGATGACAAACCAGTCTTCGTTAATCGTGCCCGAACTTGACAAACTGCGGCTCGGTCCCATCCATGTGCCGTTGTCCTGCAAGCCGCCCACGACGCGATACGGCTGGCGCGTGTCCACCGCGACGTGGTAGAACTGCCCCAACGCGGCGTGGTTCAGATGGTCCCACGTCGTCATGCGGTCATAGGTCACGTAGAATCCGCCATCCGTGCCGACAATCATGTGCCGTCCGTCTTTGGGATTAATCCACAGCGCGTGTTGGTCGGGGTGGACGCGGCTGTTGCCATCGGCGGTGAACGTTTTGCCGCCGTCCCGCGAGCGATACAGCGATACGCCCAGCACGTAAACGTATTTATCATCGCTGGGGTCCACGCGAATCTTGCTGAAATACATCGGGCGGGGGTTGAGGCTGTTGACGCGCTTCCAGGTTACGCCCGCGTCGTCGGAGCGATACACGCCGCCGTATTCGTGGCTGTTCGGTCCCTGCTGGTCTTGCACGTTGGGCTGCTGCCCGCCATACATGAACGCCCACGGGCGCGTGCGGCTCGCCCCGCCCGGACCCGAAACGCCGCGCTCCTCGAGGCGCAGTCTCAACTGCTGGGTTTTCTCCCCCCGCAGCACGGTCAACGTCACGCGGTCGCCAGGGCGGAGTTTGCTCAGTTCTTCCGTCAACGCCTGCATGTCCTTGACGGGTCTTTTCTCGACTTCCTTGATGACGTCGTCCTCCATCAGCCCGGCTCGCTCCGCGTTGCCATCGGAGAAGATGCGCCCAAGGCGCACGCCGCCGCCCTCTTCGTCCCGCGCCACCGCGCCCAGCAGCCCGAACAACGGCGGGCGTCCGCCGCCTTGTGCCTGGCTAAGCGGACGGTCTTCCAGCGTGACGGTGATTTCCACACTCTTCCCCTCGCGGGTGATGGTGAGTTTCAATTTGTCGCCCGCTTTTTTGCTGCGAATCATTTCCACCAATTCGTTGTAGTTTTTGAGCGGCTTGCCGTCTACTGCCGTGATCAGGTCGCCCACTTTCAAGCCCGCTTTTGCCGCCGGGCTGTTGGGCGTAATCTCGCTGAGTTTCGCGCCGCCTTCAGCGTCGTCGCCGACGATGCCCATGTAAACGCGGCTGGGCGGCGTGCCCATGCCGATCTTCTGGCAGTCAACAATCGCGTAAACGACCTTCGGGTCTTTGCGATACCAGTCCAGACCGATGCGCCCCAGATGACTCGACGGCAAACCCTGCGTGATTTTCTGCCAAGTCTTCCCGCCGTCGGTCGTGCGGTAAAGCCCGCTGCCCGGTCCCCACTTTTTGATGGGGTCGTAGGCATCGTAGCCATCTTGCAGGGGCGGGTCACCGCGATGACTGTCGAAGCCATCGCGCTGCCGCTCCCACATCGCCACTAACAGCGTGTCGGGGTCGTCAGGTTTCATGGCGATGTCAATCACGCCCGTTTTGTCGTTGACGTAAAGAACCTGTTGCCATGTCTGTCCCCCGTCGGTGGTCTTGTAAAGTCCGCGCTCCTTGTTCGGACCCCACAGCCGCCCCAACGCGCCGACGTAAACAATGTTGGGGTCGGTGGGATGAATCACGATGTCGCCCGTCTGGAACGCCCCGCGCAGCCCCATGTTTTTCCACGTCTTCCCGCCGTCGGTGGACTTATAAACGCCGTCGCCCCATGAGACCGAATTGCGCGGGTTGTTCTCGCCCGTGCCGACCCAGACGATGTTGGGGTCGGACTGGGCTACCGCTACGGCTCCGATGGACACGGTAGCCTCCCGGTCGAACTGATGCTCAAACGTGACGCCGTTGTTGGTCGTCTTCAACAACCCGCCCGACGCCGTCCCCACCCAATAGATGGACGGGTCGGCTTCATACACCGCTATCGAGGTGATGCGCCCCCCCATCGAAGCCGGACCGATGCAGCGCCATCTTAAGTTTTTCGTCCACTCGACGGGCAAAACGCCATCTGCCAACCTCGCTTCGTGGTTCGTCTTGGACTCCTGCGAGTGACCCAGCACCCAGAGCGAGAACGTGAGTGCCATAACGATGAGCAAGCGAGATGAGAGAGAAGTATGCAATGTTCTCCTCATAGGTAGACCTCCTGTGCTTGCTGATAGAATAGGCGGACGCGAGGGTATCTGCAAGGGTTTGTGCTGCCTCTCCGCATCCGTCCATCTAACGTATCAAAATTACCGAACCCAAATAGACGAGCGTTGCTGTGCAGGGTTCAAACTAAACTTTTGCGTTTTGCCCTCTCCTGGGAGAATGCCCGTCATGGCGGGCGGAGAGGGAGAGAAGCGCGAAACGCAAAAGTTTAGTTCAAAGAAAGTGTCTGCGCGACTGTCAGCGGATTTGGGGAGCGGATTAAACGGATGCAATCGCGCCTGTCACCAACGAGCCCACTGAATTTTTATGTTTCGCTCTGCCCGGCAGTGGGCGTATACGTTGCCGCATCCCGACGTCCCCAAGGATCTCTCGCCCTACGGAGTCTGCCACGTTCGGACGCGGCGATAAGTCAAACGCAAAAGGGCAATCGGGCTGGCAGAGACGCGCCGCCCCTTCTGCCCCAGCGGTTTTTAACGCTAAGAAAAAAACTGATTTGAAGGGCAAAAAGCCCCCCACAGCCGCTCCTGTGATCCCCTTGGGGGAGGGGAAAGAAGGTGTCAGCAACGGTGTCACTTTGGCGGACTTTCAGAGCCGTTATGAACCCGTCAACGCCTCCACTTTCCTCTTGAACACCTCATACGCCTTCATCTGGTCTTGCGCAAACGCCTGCGCGCCCTTGTCGCGGAGGTCATCGCAAATCGCAAAGAGGCTGACGCCCTGCGGGGCGAGGACGCGCTCGGCGACGAGGTGAAGGATCTGCTCGGGCGGTTCGACCTCCGCGCTGCCCCACATCACAGCCTCTTCCCACGCAGCAATCGTGTCGCCATTCTGCGGCATCCACGGCAGCGGGTCGAATATCGTGTCGCGGAGGGGGATGCCCGTGTCGTTCAAACGCTTCTCCAGGATTTCCAGCGACTTCACGGGCAGGGTGTTGCCCAGATATGGACCAAGAAAGGGAAGGACGTAAAGCAAATCGCTGTAAACGCCCGGCTTCTTGTTGCCGCTGCTGGCGATGAGCAACCGCTGCGGGCGCACGCCGGGGCATTGCTCCTTCAGTCTGGCGAAGCGCTCGCGTAGGTCTTTAATCGTTGCGTGAATATCGAGCGGGAAGAACTCGCACATGTCAGCAAACTCTTCCCCCAAGAAGATGGCGCGGAACATGCCGTAGACCTTCTTCGCGTGCGCGATGGCGGTTTTGCCCTTGAGACGCTCCAGGCAATCGCGGTCAGCGGCGTTATCGGTGATGGCGAGTTGCTGGTCAATGCGCTCGTCCACCGCTGTGTCCACGCGGCTGACAAATAATGAGTTGACGGAGCGCACGCCGCTCACGTCGTAGCCCAAGCGCACGAGTTCCTCCAGCCCCTCGATGAATCCCGCGACGGTATTCACGTAGTGCTGCGCCCCAAAAACGAGCGTGATGTTCGGGTTGACGATGACACCGCGCTGCGCCCCGCGCACCACCGCCTCGCGCAGCATCCAGCGCACCGCTTCAGGCGAGATGCCAACGTTGGCGAGTTTGACCATCACCATCGGAGAAATCGCCTGAATCTCCTGCGCCTCCGTAGCAATCGCGTCGCCGTCCGCCGCCCGCGTCGCGTCCGTCTCACGGCTGAACGCCAGCGAGTCCGCCCCGCCTGCCCACTCCTGAATCACCCGCGCCGACGCTTCCGCCTCGCGGTTGTAGAGAATGTTGTAAATCTCAAACGGCGACTTGCCCTGCCGACTCAGCGCCACGATGTCCGCGTCCCGATGCCCTGCTTCGACCTGCTGCAGAAACAGCGTCTGGTTGCTCGTCTGCCCCATCACGCCCTTTTGCAGCCAGTAAGTCAGCACATCGGGCGCGACCAGCCCATCAATGGCAAACGCGGTGCCTCCTCGCTCTGCGTCATACAAATCGCGCAACGTCCGCGCGAGGCGGATGTTGGTGCGCATACCGTTGTCCTCCCCCGAAAATCTTCGTCGTCCCCGTCGTCTCCGCTCTCGAAACTCAAAAAAAGACCGATGACGAGGACGATTTCCCTACGGCGTCATACTGAGGGATCGGCATGAGCAATCCCTTCACGAGCCCATCCCCAAAATCGTAGCCCCGAACTTGTTCGGCATATTGCTCCGATGATTTTTGGGATAGGCTCTAAGTTCGGTGAAGGTATTCGACGGAGGATTGGTCTTTCCTTGTGTTCCTCAACCGCCGCAACATCTGGACATACATACCGCAGTTGAGACGAGGCTTTGGCGAAGCCAAGGACAAAGGCGCAGACGGTATGGTGACGCCCTGCCCGTTGTGTCACATGAACCTCGACTTACAGGTGTTAGCGTCAAAAACTTCTGAAATACCTAAACTTTGTGTGTTTTACCCTTTCCTGTGAAAATGCCTGTCCTTGCGAGTGGAGCGCAGCCATTCCCTGGGGGAGGGATGGACGGAGGGGTTTTCATACACACTCTAAGAAACTTTTCATCCTACCTGTTGTCAGGTAGAGCGTGTGGAGCCGGGCATAGCCAGTGCTCTGTCGCGGAACACCAGTTATGTCGACACAGGTGAGTGAAACGATGAAAAGAAGTATCGTGAGTGTATGCGTAGTCATTGCCTTGTGCGCGATGCCGCTGTGGGCAGGCAGTGGGAAGAAACCGCCCGCGAAGAAACCTCCGGCTGCTGTTCCCGCAAAGCCTGCCCCCGCTAAGATGCCCACGAAGGCGGAGCCGAAGACCGCAGCCGCGCCGCTGGTGGTGAAAACTGAAATCGCCCTGCCGCTGTCGCTGGCGGGGAGCAAACCGGCGCAGCCCAAGGGCGTGTCGTTCAACAACGAAATTCTGCCGATTCTGACGCAGAACTGTCAGCGCTGCCACAGCCGCGACGTGAAGCGGGGAGGGCTGGTGGTGGAGAACGCCGATTTTCTGCTGATGGGTGGGAACCGCGGCGCCGCGCTTGTGCCGGGTAAGAGCGCGGACAGCCTGCTCGTCCAGAAGTTGGAAGGCAGAGGGCCGGGGGGGCGGATGCCCCAGGGGGCAAATCCCCTGCCGCCAGAGCAGATTGACAAAATCAAAAGGTGGATTGACGAGGGCGCGCAGCCCGACCCAGACCCCATCAAAACCGGACCTGCCGCTGTCTTTCAGGTCGCTGCACCCGCGCCCGTCACGGCGCTGAAATACAGCCCCGATGGAAAACTGCTTGCCGTCGGGACGTATCAGCGGGTGGAGTTGTGGGACGTGATGACGGGGCAACCGGTGCGCGTCCTCAAAGGTCATACCGATGCGGTGCACGACGTCGCGTTCAGCCCGGACGGCAAACGACTCGCCGCCGCCGCCGGCGCACCATCGCAGCGCGGGGAGGTTAAAATCTGGGAGGTGGCGTCGGGCAACCTCGTTAAGCACCTGGGCGAAGGCTTGAGTGTGTCCGAACTGTTGGCGCAGAAGTGCACCGTTTGTCACAATAAAAGCACGATTGCAAATACGGCGGTGTCTGGCGGCTTGGCGCTGGACTCCTACGACGCCGTCATAAAGGGCGGCAAGGCAGGCAAAATCCTGACGGCGGGCAAAAGCGGGGAGAGCCTCCTCGTCAAACTCCTCCTCGAAACCGACAAGAACAAACGGATGCCCAAAGGCGGCGACCCGCTGCCTCAAGAGCAGATTGACCTCATCAAGGCGTGGATTGACAAAGGCGCGAAAGCCGACGAATTTCAATCCGCCAGCGGGATGCACACCGACGCGATTTATGGCGTCGCGTTCAGCCCGGACGGGAAACTGCTGGCGACAGCCAGTATGGACAAAACGGTGAAGGTCTGGGATGTGGACGCAGGCAAACTCAAGTATGACTTGAAGGACTGCTCAGATGCCGTTTACAGCGTCGCTTTCAGCAGAGACTCCGACCCCGCGAAACTGCGCCTCATCGCCGGCAGCGCGGACAAGAGCGTGAAGATGTGGGGCATGGCGGACGGTAAAGTGATACGCAGCCTGACCAACCATCAGGACATCGTTTACGCCGTCGGCTGGCTGCCCGACGGGCGCATCGTGTCCGCGAGCGCGGACAAGGTGGTGAAGGTCTGGAACGCCGACAACGGACAGGTCGTGCAGAATCGGGGCGGACATCAAGAGCCCGTTCACGATGTCGCCATCGCTCCGAACGGCGAAGTGGCCACCGCCTCTGGCGACAGGACGGTGCGCGTCTGGAACAGCGGCGGCGGCGTGCGAGCGACGCTGCAGGGACACGACGATTGGATTTACGCCGTCGCCTTCAGCCCGGACGGAAAGTTCATCGCCTCCGGCGGCTCCGATGGGCAGGTCAAAATCTGGAACGCCGCCGACGGCAAGTTGCTCGCCACGCTGTTGAGCCTGACGGTGCTGGACGCCAAAGGCAAACCGGTCAGCGACGACGAGTGGGTTGTCATGACGCCTGAAGGTTATTACAACGGCTCGCCGGCGGCTATCAAGGTCCTCCAGTGGCGCATCGAAGGCAAGTATTATCCGGCAGACAGATACGAGAAAACCTTCCTGCAACCTGACAAGGTGAGAGCTGCGTTGGGTGGGCAGAAGGTGGAGCCGGTCAACCTGACCGCGCTCCTGGACGCTGCGCCGGCGAAACCCTGAGGAACGTCATGTCATAGAAAGTCCCTCGATTCGACCTACGACGCGGACTGGGGGCGCCTGACAAAACTGTCCCTCAGAGCCTTTCACCCCGTCACTCTGGTTGTCTTCCCATCGGTGGCTTTACACCGCACAATCGTTGTGGTATACTGTGAACTAACAAAGCACAGAGGAGCGCGGGTTGAAACCTTTACGTCGTGTCGGGATTATGGGGGGAACGTTTGATCCCATCCACTTTGGGCACTTGGTAACGGCAGAGGAGGTGCGCGTCAAATTCGGACTGGATGAAGTGGTCTTTGTGCCCTGCGGAATTCCGCCGCACAAAAAGGGTTACGCGGTGACACCGGCAGAACATCGCTACCTCATGGTGGTTCTGGCGACGGCGTCTAATCCGCATTTCATTGCCTCGCGGGTGGAGATTGACCGTCCCGGGCCATCTTACGCCATTGACACGCTCCGCTTCTTCAAGCAGCATTACGGTGAAGAGACACAGTTGTATTTTATCACGGGCGCGGACGCCATCTTAGAGATTATGACGTGGCGTGACAGCGAGGAACTGTTCCGTTTGTGCCGCTTCGTGGCGGCGACGCGACCGGGCTATCATCTCGAAGAATTAGAGAAACGGCTGACGGCGGAGCAGTTGGCACACGTGGACGTCGTGACGGTGCCGGGCATCGAAATCTCTTCGACGGACGTGCGCCAGCGTGTAGCGGCGGGGCTGCCGATTCGGTATCTTGTCCCCGCCGCGGTGGAAGGGTATATTTACAAGTGTGGGTTCTATCGGGAGTGCGTCAATGAGTCAACTGGTTCTCAGTTGAGCAGTTGACCTATTGACCAAAATCGGGGGGCAGGTTTACGGAGTCGCAGGAGAAGTGGGAGCAGGTATGTATCGCGCTGGATGAAGAGAAGGCGCGGGATGTGACCGTGCTGGATGTGCGGGGGCTGACGCTCATTGCCGATTACTTCGTTCTTTGCACGGGCAACTCGCCGACGCACATCCGCGCCATCGCAGAGGGCGTGCAGGAGAAACTGCGCGAGCGCTTCAACCTGCGCACCAAGCCCGAAGGGGTCGCCGAGTCGGAATGGGTGGTGATGGACTACGGGGATGTCATCGCCCACATCTTCTCCGCCGAGGTGCGCCAGTTTTACGACCTGGAGGGCTTGTGGGCAGATGCCCGCCGAACCTCCTGGACGCCTGCGGCGGTGCTTGTCAAATAAGACCATGAACGTTGAAGAACAACTCCGCCAGGACAAAGTGCGTTCGCTGTTGAGCGCAGCCGCGTTGTGCAACCGCCGTCTGCAATGGGAAGAAGCGCTGCAGAAATGTCAGGAGGCGCTGGCGTTGGACAGTCAGAGCGCGGCGGCGCATGAACTGGTCGGGGATATCCTGCAGGCGATGGGCAACTGGGACGGCGCGCTGCAGGCTTACAAAACGGCGCACGCCTTGAATCCCCAACGCACCGTGCTGGAAGAGAAAATCGGTCTGGTCAGTATCGAACTCGACCAGATCGCGCTCCGCGAGGCGCGGCGGGAACAACTCAAAGCGGACCCCAGTCAACTGAAATGGGAGGAGCGCGACCCGAAGGTGGCGTGCCTGCTGTCCGCCATTGTGCCAGGTTTGGGGCAGA
>JANWYM010000759.1 GCA_025055355.1 Abditibacteriales bacterium | reverse complement strand
GCCATCCGCTTAATCCGCTACCGAAATCCGTTGACAGCCTTGAGACGGCAAAGGACTCCTCGCCCTACTGTCAGGTAGAGTGAAACGCGAAATTTCAGCGGATTAAACGGATTGCTTTCGGATTGGACGCCGACGCCATCCGTTTAATCCGTTACCGAAATCCGTTGACAGCCTTGAGGCGGCAAAGGACTCCTCGCCCTACTGTCAGGTAGAGTGAAACGCAAAAGTTCAGCAATAAGGTACTGTTCACTGGCCACTGATGACTGGTCACTGGTCACTATTCACTCGTCACTCTTTCATACACTTCCAGAGTCCGCCGGGCGATGTTGTCCCAAGTGTGCGTGCTGCCGAGCGCGCGCCCGTTCGCGCTCAGTTTCTGACGGAGAGCGGGCGAGTCCGCTACCGTCAGAATGGCGTCGCGCAGTTCGGTGGGGGAACCGTTTGCAGCAACGAGATAGACGTTTTCTGCGTGCCGCAGCCCCATCGTCTCTGGCTCCGAGCCATCCCGCGTGGTGATGACGGGCAACCCGTGTTGCAGGGCAGTCCAGAACGTGGTGCGGCGGGCGGAAACACCGTCGCTGTAAGGCAGAACCCCAACGTCGGCAGCGGAAAGAGATTCGGAGACATCGGCGGCGGGAAGATAGCCGACAGAGATGAGCGATGCCTGAGGCGAGGAGACATAGTCGCCGATAAGAAGGAGTTTCAGATGCGGAACTTTTCTGTGTGCTTCCTCAAATGCGTTGAGCAGGCGCGTGAACCCTTTGTTGCGCTGGACGAAGCCGAAATGGCAGAGCAGCACGTCGTCATCTTTCACGTTCCATGCAGTGCGGCGTTCCCGACGGCGCTCGGGTGTTACGGGCTGAACGGGGATGTTCGCACTGGGCGGAATAACAGCAATGGGCGACTTCTTCCAGAACCGCATGAGGCTTTGCTGTTCACACCACGCGGGAACGATGAGCGCATCGGCGGCGCGAATCAGGTTGAGCGCGGCACACTTGCGCAGCGGATGGGCGATGCGGAACTCGTGCAGCGTGACGACCAGCGGCGCACCGTTGCCCTTGCGTCTCCAGACGTGCGGGAGGAACGTTGGCGCGAGGCGATGTCCGTAACCCTTGCCCGGATATTGCATGTGGACAAGGTCGGGTTGCGCGGCGGCGATTTCAGCCGCTATTCTTTTCACTGCGCCCCATGTCCATTCCGCCCCACGTCGCGCTGCATTGAGCGTCCACACAGTCACGTCGACGTTCTGCTCTCTCAGCGCGTTGCAGAGCCGCTGCGTGTAATCGCCGATGCCGCATGGCACGGGCGGATAGGCGCCAGTGACCATCGCCACTTTCACGGGAGGCGCACCTCGCAGACTTTGAGGACTCGATTGGGGGTCTTGACACTGATGACGTAGCGTTCGCCTGGCTGTGCTGTGTAGAGTCGAATGAGAACATGGTCGCGGACGACCTCACCGGGGCGCCACTGGTCCACAGGGTAAACCCCAAACGTCGGCGTGTGTTGCCACATCCATCGCTGCTTGTCGCTGGCGCAGAGGAGGGTCACGGAACGTAGCCCGCCGCGCCACGATGGTATGTTTTTCCAGTAGAGCGTGAGGTCAATGAAGACACCTTGACGGGCGCGATGAACGGCAACCTCACAAGGGACGGACTTCGTGCCACTCCGCAGCGGACGGGCAGTGACCGCCCATCGGCGGATGCCCTTCTCGTAGTCCGTGCCGCGCTGGAAAACGAACACACCGTCATTGTGGTAAACCAATCCAAATCGGCGGTCGTTCAACATCGCCAGCGGGAAGGGCGAGAGCAGTTCGGCGTCGGGCGTCTCGCGGTCGCGTGGCTTTTCAGTGCGCCAGAGCAAGTATTCATAGCCATCATAAACGACATAATCCGCGTCGTAGGAACTTTCATAAGGGAACAATAACCGCCGCTGCGCGAGGTGCGGACCGATGTGCTGCGCGGCGCGGACGGAGGCATCGGGCGGGATGAGTCGCACGGCTTCCCGTAGGGCGCGCAGGTGACGTTCCGACCACACCGACGGCGGATGCACAGGGCGGCTGAAGAAGAGAGCGCAAACTACCGCCACCGCGAGGACGTGCAGGCT
>JANWYM010000758.1 GCA_025055355.1 Abditibacteriales bacterium | reverse complement strand
CTGTCGACGGATAGGTAACGAATTAACGAATGAGGTGCGCTTGCTCCCCGGCTCATTCGTTAATTCGTTACCTATTCGTTGACAGTTCGCGCACAAGACGCAGAAGTTTAGTGGCTAATTGACCTTCTACGTCCCTCCAAACACCTGCACCAATTTGACTGCGAGGCGCGGCGCGAATGAAAGTCCATTGGGGTCGCCGAGGATGATGAAGGCGTCCATGCCTTTGCGCACGGTCTGGCGGTAACTTAGGTAGAAGTTCGTTCCTTGCTGCCCCTTCACGAGGCGTCCTGCGAAGCCGCGTTCGTTCGTCAGGTCGTAGTTGAGCGAAATGATATGCTGCTGGGTGTGGAAGGCAACGCCGGGCGTCCGCGGCACGCGCCCGATTTGGCTGCTGAGGAGGACGCCTAACTTTTCTGTGAGGCGAATCCCCTGTGCCAACGTGAGGAGACGGTAATCCACGCCTGCCCGCTTTCCAAATGACACGCTGACCCGTCCCGCGTTGTAAAGCGAGGTTCGGTTCCATCGTCTGCCGAACGAGAACACGCGGTCGTGGTAGGGCGGGCGCTCGGTCTCGAAGTAGCCGATGTCCCAGCCGGTGCCGTCGCGCAGGTCAACATCGGCGTCAAAAGAGAAGTCGCGATGAAACAGCCTGCCGTCGTGATGCTTGAAGTAGTTCAGGTCAAGTTCCCAGCGGAAGCCCTCCACTTTGCCCTTGTCCAGGCGGCGATACATGCCTAACTCCAAATCGGGACCTTTGAGGTCTTTCTCCGGCACGTAGCCGTCCATGGGGTTGAAGGCGGCGGAAATGTCCTGATAGCGCAAGCGCCAGTAGAGCTGTCCACTGCCGCCCCATTTGCCGATTTGCACGTCCATCGCCCGTCCGCTGCCGAGGGTGTTCGTCTCCGTGCCGTAAAAGTTGGCGCGGAAGTTGTAGCGCCCGCGCGGCGTCGGAATTTGGTGGCTGAAACTCAGCCCGGTGGCAACGTTCTCCAAGCCCGGCTCCGCACGCCTTACAAGGGCGACGCCGACCGAGGTGTTGACGCTGAAGTTCTGGACGAGGTTCAGCACCGTGTCATTGCGCTTCCCGAACGCGCTGGCGGTCAGAAACCCGATCTCCGTTTTCCCCAACTGTCCGAAGGTCTTGAAGCCGACGTCGACGGCTTGGGTGATGCGCTGCGGGGCGAACAGTGTGCGGCGGGGGAAGAAGTCTTGCCCTTCCACGAAAAACGGGCGCCGCTCCTCTACCAGCCGCTCGGTGTAGGAGAAGGAGATGTCAAGAATTTGATTTTCGATGTTCTGAAAATCGGGCTTGAGGGATAGGGTGGAGGTCAAGCCGTTCCTCCACACCTGTTTTACGTCCAGCCCTTGAGAGAACCTCGCGCGGCCTCTGCCAAAGGTTGAGAGGCTGTACGGCATCAGGACGGTCGGCTGAGGGACTGTGGGCAAATCCAGCCCTGTCCACCTCGCGCCCATGGTGCGGTCCCAGGTTTTGTCGAACTTGGGGAAGTAGGCGCGCTCGCGTTCGCGGGCGAGGTAGCGCACAAAGTAAATGCTGAACTCTTTCTGCCCCGGCGGGTAGCGCAAATTCTGAAGCGGAATCGCCATCTCCGCCACCCAGCCGTCGGCGACGCGCCGCGCTGCCGCCTGCCAGTCGCCCCGCCACTCCACCTTGCTCGCGCTACCGCCGGGAATCTTTTCCGCCTGCGTGCCAAGGGGGTTCACAGTGAAGCGATAATCGTCGTCCCATTGCTGTTTCATCGCTACGTCCAGACAGAGCGACACGGTATCGTCTTTCTCCAACGTGCCGCCCCGTCTCGTTTGCTCACTGACGATGTTGTCAGGTTGGCTATCGTAGCAGTAAAACGCAGCATAGATAAACCGGCGGTCGTAGCCGATCCACGCCTCCGTTGGCTCAGACGCCGGGCGGTCCAAATCAGGACAGAAAAAATCCGTGCACTTCGACGCCACCTGCCAGGCGTGGTCGTCCAACTTCCCGTCAATCACCGGCGCGGGGTTGACCTGCACGGCTTGGATGATAGGTCCTTTGCGCTGCCCGTTGCCCGCATGGGCAGCGGAAGCCCACACACATACGGTCACTGCTCCC
>JANWYM010000757.1 GCA_025055355.1 Abditibacteriales bacterium | reverse complement strand
ATCCCCAACTGTCCGCTGAAGAAGACATCCCCCTGAGCGGGCGGGAACTGCAAGTCCTCACCCTGTTGGCGCAGGGTTACAGCAACAAGGAAATCGCGGAGAAGTTGTTCCTCGCCGTGCGCACCGTAGAAACCTACAAGCAGCGGCTGATGGAGAAACTGAGACTGGAAAGCCGCGCCGAGTTGGTGCGCTACGCCCTGCAAAAGGGACTGCTGGCGGACGTCTGACCTCTCAGGGGGCTTGCTTGGTCGCTACGCTCCTCGCAATGACGCTCACGCCTCTGCCGTCATTGCGAGCGGAGCGAAGCAATCCCATGCACCGGGGGCTTGCTCCGTCGCTGCGCTCCTTCCAATGAGGAGAAGCAAGTCTGTGGGGAGCGATACGCTCCCGGCGGAAGTTTCATTTGCCTCAAATCCTCAATTGTGATAGTCTCATAGTGGCACTCAGTATCGCAGAAGGTCTGAACGCACATGAAGGGAAGGGTATTAAGTTTTTGCGCGGTTCTCCCGTTGACATGGGCTTTCGTCCTGTGCGCTGTGACGGGCTGCTCCGCACCTCTGTCCCCTCAGTATCAACGATATCGCGCGGCGGTGCAGCAGCGAGACGCGCTGCCGCTCAAACGGGCGCAGTATTACGCGGAGAACCCCGAAGGCTCGGAAGCCGATTATCATTTCCGCTTGGGGGAAGCCTACCTGTCGCGGGGGGAGATGGAGAAGGCGTATCTGGAGTTTCTGCAGACCGTTCAACTGGACACCTACCATCAGCGGGCGTTGCTCTACTTGGCGTTCTTCGTGGCGCAGACGGACGACGACGCCAGCATGAGAATCATCACCCGTCGCGTGCGGCAGCGCGACCCGACCAACCCGCTCATTCAGGAGATTTTAGCCCTCCGCTCGATTCAGCGCGGCGACCTCAAAAAAGCCGAAAAGCAACTAACCCAGTCGCTCCAGCAGCATCCGCAATCCCTCCTTGCTCGCATCGGGCTGTCGCTCGTCTATCAAAAGCGCAAGGAGTATGCGCGCGCCATCGAACAGTGGCAGCACGTGCTGGCGCAGGCACCGGACCATGGCTTGGCACGGATGGAGTTAGCCCGCTGCTACTGGCGGGCGAACCAGCGCGAGAAGGCTGTCGAGCAATATGACCATTGCCTCAGACTCTACCCCGACTCGTTACCTTTGCGGTTGACGCTGGCGGCGTTGTATCGTCAAGCGGGTTTGCTCGACCGGGCGCTCGCCGTGTGTCGGGAGGCGCAACGTATAGCGCCCGATGACGGGCGGGTGCTGGTCGAGACGGCGCGTGTGCACCTCCTTCAAGGCGATGCCGATGCTGCGCTGACCTGCCTCAATAAGGTCAAAGTTAAGGGAGGGCGAGTCAGCAACTTGTCGCCTACCGTGCGGCAACTTATTAGCCTTGCTTATTTTAAAAAGGGCGACGCAGTGAGGGCAGAAGCGGAGTTGCTGGAAGGTTTGAAGCGAACGCCCGATGACCCTACCCTGTTGATCCAACTGGCGTCGGTGTATCTGGCGCAAAAAAAATACGCCAACGCTATCACGCATTGTCAGCGCCTTTTGGAGGTTAAACCTAACTCCTGGGCAGCGCGATTTCGTCTGGCGCGCGCTTATGAGTTGATGGGCGACTCCGAACGCGCCATAGGGGAGTATCGTCGTGCGCTTGTTGACGCTCGCGGCTTGGAGGTAGCGTGGACGCTCAACAACCTCGCTTACCTCTGTGCGCAGGTAAACAGGAACCTCGATGCGGCTTTGCGGTGGGCGCAGAAGGCATACCACCTTGCTCCCCATGACGCAACAATCCTGGACACCCTGGGTTTTGTTCATTACCAGCGACAAGAATACGATGATGCGATGCAATATCTGAAGCGCTCCAAGGAACTATCAGGCGCGACGCCAACGCCCATGCGCCTCTATCACTTAGCCCTCGCTTACACCCGCAAGGGGATGAGAAAAGAAGCAGCGGCGGAATTGAACGCCGCCTTGCGTCTCAACCCGCCACCAGAGGCAGCGGAGAGGATGCGGGAGTTGTTAGAGACGTTGGCGGATTAGCAGGTTGGCACGTTGGGACGTTAGCACGTTGGAACGTTGAAACGTTAA
>JANWYM010000756.1 GCA_025055355.1 Abditibacteriales bacterium | reverse complement strand
GGTCACTGGTTACTGGCCACTGCGTCACTTCACCGTCAACAACTTCAAACTCAATAGAAACGCCACTGCCATGAGCATGCTGGCGGTATGGAACGGCAGATGAACGCCTCGGTCAAAGAAGAACCCGCCCCACGCCGGACCGACGATGCGAGCGAGGCTGCTCATGGATTGATAGACCCCCAACACCGCCCCGCGTGTTTCTGTGGGACTCAGTTTGGACACAAGGCTGGACAGCGACGGGTCGTTGAGTCCACGCCCTACCGCGAGCAGCGCCAGCATCGGCAGCAAACTCATGAGGTTGTGTGCCGCCGGCACCAGCCAAAGCCCGACGGCAATGCACAGCGTGCCCTCGACGACCAGCATCTGTTCCGTCGTCCGCTTGCCCCAGAACCGCATCGTGCCTTGCACCAGCACCGCGATGACGCCCATGTAAGTAAACAGATAGCCCAGCGGCTTTTGCACGGTTTGGTGATTATAACCCAATTGCTCCATCAGGAACAGTCCGCACGTCCACTCGACGTTGGCGAACGCGAGGACGGCGAAGAAGCCCAGAATAATCACTAACCCCACGCCGGGCATTTTCAGAGTTGCAACGACGGTGCGAACGTCAAAGAAGCGGAAGCGCTCCGCGCTCTCCTGGCGCACCGCGAGCGATTCGGGCAGGCACAGGGCAATCCAGAGGAAATTCAGCAACGACAGCCCCGCCGCCGTAAAGCCAATGGCGGCATTACCGCCGTAGTGCCCCAACCATCCCCCCACCGCCGGACCCAGAATGAACCCCAGCCCGAACCCGATGCCCACTAACGCCATGCCCTGCGCCCGATGCTTCTCATCGGTCACATCCGCGATGTAAGCCTGCGCGGTGGCGATATTCGCCGCCGCCATGCCCGCCCACAGCCGCGAGATGAACAGCAGCGGCAGATTGTGCGCCACACCAAACAGGATGTAGGACAACCCCAATCCCAGCGTGCTAAACATCAGCACGGGACGCCGTCCCACGCGGTCCGACAGCCGCCCCCAAAGCGGTGCGAATAGGAATTGCGTCAGCGAGTAGGAAGCGCCCAGTAAGCCCACGACCCGCCCGGAGGCGCCAAACTTCTCCGCATATACTGGTAACTGCGGCAGCACGATGCCAAACCCCAGCAGGTCAAGAAAGATGGTTAGGAAGATAATACCTAACGGTGATTTCTTCATCGCCTCAAAATCCTTCGTTTCCGTCCAACGCACCATATTATACATGAAATGTCCCGCCTGCGCAAACGCTATTGGACAGGGACGGGGATTTGCTGTATAATGGCGTGAAACGTGAAGCGTGAGGCGCGATATACGAAATGCATAAGGCGTGGAAATCACTCGTCGCGAATCACGAATCACATTCCACAGGGGGGAGAATGATGGAACGCGTCATCTACGGCAACACAGGTTTGGAGGTCTCGCGGCTGTGCATCGGCTGCGGACATTTCACGCGGACGTATCCAACGTTGGAGGACGCGGCGCGGTTCTTGTTGAGGGTGTTGGAGAAGGGCGTCAACTTCTGGGATACGGCGGAGATGTATGGCACGCACCCGCACATCGGGGCGGCGCTCAAGCGCATCCAGCGCAGCGAAGTCGTCATTCAAACGAAGTTGGGGCACAGAGATTATGACACAACCAAGGAGCGGCTGGACAAAGCACTGAAAGAGTTGAACACCGACTACGTGGACGTGCTGCTGCTCCACGGTGTCAACTCCCCGGACGATTTGGAGCAACGCGCGGGCGCGCTCCAAGCGATGCTCGAAGCCCAAGCCGCTGGCAAGGTGCGCCACGTCGGATGTTCCACGCACGTCTACACCGGTCCCGTCATGGACGCGGTGACGGCGCGCGCGGAGATCGAGGTCATCCTCTGCACTCTCAACAAAACAGGGATGATGCTCGAAGGGAGCGTTATCAGTGATGGCACCCGCGAGCCGCAAACGCCCTCGTTAGAAGCCCACATCGCGCAAATCCAACGCGCCTTTGCAGCAGGCAAGGGCATCAGCATCATGAAGATCATCGCCGGCGGGCAGGTGCCGGAGAACGAGCGGGAGGATTACATTACTTGGGCGTTTGAGTTCCCCTACGCGCACGCGGTCAACCTCGG
>JANWYM010000755.1 GCA_025055355.1 Abditibacteriales bacterium | reverse complement strand
GGGGAGTGTGAGGGTGTAGGCGGTTTCTCTCCTTCTGCCGCGAGTCGGTCGCGCAGCCAGTCAATCGTCCTCCTTAGGACGACGAGGCTCACACAGAACGTCAGTCCAGCGAGGGCGTGAGGTGCATCGCTCGCCGTCAGCGAACCAGCCACGCCAGACCGCCGTTGACGATGAGCGGCTTCCACAGATACCCCATCAGCGCGAGAGAGAAGAGGAAGTGGCAGACGGCATCCAATCGGGCGATGCGCTGCTGCGTCTCTGCGACGTAAGGCGATGCCGCGATGGGGGCGGGCGGCACGCTCCCCGCGGGGGCGGTCATCAGCGGCAGATTGCCCGCGATGAACACAGCAGGGCGTAGGATTGCCAGCACGCGCCCCAGCAGTATCAGGGGCAGCATAAAGAGCAGCGGCGACAAATCCCAACGAAACCACGGCAAACTCGTGGTGAGCAGCACAACGCAGAAGTAGAGCCAACTGACGCCGACGGTGGGCGCGACCCCTTTGAGCACGACGGGCAGCGCGTTCCACACGCCCTTGGCGAGTCCGCTCAACCACCGCTGACCGACGGGCGTTTGCAGCACGACGTGGATGATGAACTGGAAACCGAGGTTGATGAGGAGGGCGGAAGCGGCGAAGGGCGTGGCTTGCTGGCGGGCGAGTTGTTTGCGCTGCGCGGGCGTCATCTGCGACACCTGGCGCATCCGCCATTGCAGAACAAACTGCTGGGGCGAGGGCGGCACGAAGGCTATGCGGGCGAACAGCAGATACATCACGAGGAGTTGCCCCCACGTGAGGTCGCCCACCTGCACCCAGAGGAGGTAAAGCGGCAGACCGACCAGCGAGAGCAACATACCGTAGTAGAAGTTATGTGCTGTGAGGCGCAGCATGAGTTCGTGCGGCGGCAGCGGGGTGAGGAGTAGTTGCTCTAAGGTGTTCTGCTGGGCCTCGCGCAGAAAGAACCGTTGGTTGCGCGCGTTAATGGTGAACAGTACGATGTAGGCATGAACGCCTGTGGCGATGACCATCATTACGCGCAAGAGGCTCCAATCGTGTCGCACCAGCCAAGCGGTGAGGCTGAACGGCAGATGACACCAGATCCACCATACGGCGGCGCAGGTCAGCACGAGCGACAGCCCGACGCCCAGCACCGCCAGCAGCGGTCGCCGCTGTCGCGTCTCGACCCGAACGGCTTTCAACAGCATCGCGTTCTCGGCGGGCGTCAAGGCATCTTTGAGGATGGGGAGCGATCCAGCGCGCATGGTCGTAGGGTGTAGTGTAACAATCCCGTTTCGGGATGTCAAACCCAACCGAGGCGTTTGACGTCAGCGGCGGGAGGGCGGATTGAGAGCCTCTCCGAAAACCGCGTGGCGCCGACATCCCGTCGGCATCTTACGCAGGCTGGAAGTCTGCGCTGCCCGCTGCGCCTCAGGGACCCATCGAGGTCCCCCTCAACCGTCACCATCCGCTTTTCGAGATAGGCTCTAAGACTCTCACCGACCAGCAGCCCGCGATGCTGCCTGTTACTTGTCGTGAGACGTCTCCCCATTCCCTGATTTAATCGCGCCGCGCGCTTTCAGTTCTGCCAGCCGCTGTTTAGCGCGCTCGATGCGGCGGGGGATCTGCGGGTGGTCGCTCATCCATTGCAGCAGTTTGGGGTCAGCCTTGCTGAACGCGCCGAGGTTTTCCAGCAGGCTAATCATGGCTTCGGGGTTGTAGCCAGCGGCTGCCATCAGTTCCATGCCTTTGTTGTCAGCGGACTGTTCATCCTTGCGGGAGTAGCGCTGCCCGATGGCGAAGTTCAGTAAATCCGCGATGTTGCGCACGAGGTTGCCCGCGCCCGTCGCCATTAAACCTAAGGTGAGCAAGATATCGCGGGTGAACTGCTTCTCATACTGCCTTGCCCAGTGATGGTCGTGGGCGTGGATAATTTCATGCGCCAGCACGGCGGCGATTTCGTCCTCCGTCTTCGCTACCTTCGCCAGCCCCGTGAAGACGTAGATGTATCCGCCCGGCAGGGCGAAGGCGTTGACTTCCTTCATATCAATCACGCGGAAACGATACTCGAAATCCGACTTGCCCAGCGCCGCCACTAACCGCGCCCCGATTTTTTCAATCTGGTCCGA
>JANWYM010000754.1 GCA_025055355.1 Abditibacteriales bacterium | reverse complement strand
GACGCGCGCTCGCCCAGCGGCTCGCGGCGTTTAGATACCGCCCCCAAGTCAACATCCTGCGCTGCCGTCGGGAGGGCGAGGCTCCTGCCGAGCCTCAGCCTGACGTGGGTGTGGCTCGGTAGGAGCCTCGCCCTCCCGATTGGAGAGCCAATCAAAAAAGCCCGTTGCCCTCGCGAACCTGCCGCGCGACAACGGGCTTCCCGGTCTGCCATAAGTTTACCGTCTGCCTTTGCCTCCCATCATGAGCATATCCGAAGGAGGCGGCACAACAGGGGCGTTGCTTTTGGCGGCTTGCTCCTGCAACTGTCGGGCTCCCTGCGATACATCGGAGATGTTGGTCGCCGTATTATACCGCGACCATCCCCAATAACCGATCACCGTGAGGACAGCCACAATCACCACGACAACCACCGGCGCTGGCACTTTGTTCTTCATGTTGAACCTTTCCTTTCAAAAGGCGTGAGGTGGGACAAGCAGAAAGTTGTCCCACCTCCTTGCTCCTTGGTTTTACCGCAGATCCCATAGGTAGGCGTTGGCGTCGGTAATAGGTCCGCCCCAACGGTCCCGCACGACACAGCCGGCTGTGATCTGTCCGAGCGTGAGGGTCTTGACGTGACCATCGGCAAAAGCCACGTTAAAGTTCTGCATGTGCCATGGCCACGCGCCGCCGTAGACGTTCCAGGCGTTGGGAAGCGAAGGGTTCCATCCACCGAACCAGTAGCGTGGGCGGGTGCCTCCCCCCGGCGGCGGCGGCAGACTATCGCTTCCATCGGTGTAGCGACGGCAAGGCGGGTCGAGTGCATAGTTGCCCCCGCCGAACGGTGTCCCGCCGGCGGTGCGGTCCCAAACGCTGTCCAACGCATAAATGGTCTGCGCGGGTTGCCCCACTTGCGACTGGAAAATCGCCATTGCAAAGTCAGGGGCAGCAAACATCGGACCAAAATACTGGATGTTGATCCCGAAGTCCGACAGGTAGGAGAGATACAGATTGCGTTCATCCGCATTTCTGGGAGGACCAGAGAACGCGGCAATTTGTGCAATGCGTCCTGACTCTCCTTCAGGGTCACTGGGGCACATCGTCACTTGAAAGTTCTTGAGGTAGGGCTGCACCAGATACTGCGGCGATGTGTCCGGGGCGCGATATGTGCAGCCCATACAAGTATGCCAAAGCGGATAGGCTTCGTCGTAATCCTGCGAATACATCAGCACACCTGTAATCAACTGTTTGAAGTTGCTGGTGCAACTGGACTGCCGCGCCTTCGCTCGCGCCTGCGCGAAGACCGGCATCAGAATAGCGGCTAAGATGGCGATAATCGCGATCACCACCAGCAACTCGATGAGGGTAAAACCCTTCCTCTTTCGACGAACGACTCGGTTCATAACACCACCTCTCCGTAGTAAGTTTGAACCAGGTGAGGGGAGATCCTCATCTGAGTTCGCCGTATAGTATAACATAATTAAACCGTCATTTTTTGCTCACGTTGAAAAAAACTTGGGGCGGCTCCCCTCTTGAGCCTGATCGCCCCCGCAGCCCTGTCAGAACTGTTCTTCCTCTTCCGCTTCGGGCATCGGCGGCTGCTCTGGCTGGTCGCGCCAGGTGGGGATGTTGTAGAACTGACACCAACGCTCCAACTGAGCAAAGGTGTGAACGTTATAATGCTTCACCTCGTCCAGGGCGCGGTTGCCCTGTCCTTTGCGCATGAAGTCAGCGGCTTTCTCGACCGCCCAACGGGGAACTTCCATCGTTGAACACCTCTTTAGGTGGTTGGGTGATGAAGCGGTTCAATGACCGCACCACACAACACGCAAAAGTTTCGTCAAAGAGAGACTTGAACCGGGCGAGCGGAGACGCTCACCCAAATTCGCCCCATAGTATAGCATAAACTTAGAGGACTTTGAATTATATTTTTTGCTCGCGTGCAGACCACGTGAGCGGGGAGATTGCTTCGCCCCGCTCGCGATGACATTTTCCTGCAGTAGAGAGGAAGAGAAGCGCGAAACGCAAAAGTTTAGTTTGTCACCCCTATCAATGACGAGACTCTCCGCTTCGCTCAGCATGACAAAGCCGTAGGACTGTCATGCTGAGCGAAGCAATTTCCCTCGGACAGAATTTATGGCGACC
>JANWYM010000753.1 GCA_025055355.1 Abditibacteriales bacterium | reverse complement strand
GCACGTCGGCTTCGCCGACTCTATCTTGCAGTTCGCGGCGCAGGGTCAAACTCGCTTGGTAAGCGGCAAGGGCTTCAGGCAACTTTTTGAGTTTGCGCTGCGTGTTGCCGACGCTGACCAGCGCCCGCGCCTCACCGAACTTGCTGCCCGCCTCGCGGTAGGCTTTCGCGCTGCCCTCAAACGCCGACAGCGCGCCGGGCAAATCCTTCAACTGCTCGCGCACCGCGCCAAGGTTGCTCAACGTGAACGCTTCCACCGCCTTGTTGCCCGACGCCCGCGCCAACTTCAGGCTGGCTTCGAGAGATTTCGCCGCTTCCTCGACGTTACCCTGCCTATGCTGCAACGTGCCGAGGTTGTTGAGCGTCAACGCCTCACCTTCGGCGTCCTTCGCCTCGCGGAAAATCGTCAGGGCGCGCTGATAGTTTTCGTGGGCTTCTTTGTCTTTATCGCTGATGGCGTAAATCAGCCCCCGATACATCCAGCAGTAGCCTTCCTCGCGGGTCGCACCGAACTTCACCTGAGTCGGCGGCGCGTCCGCCGGGCGCCCGCCCAAAAACGCCGCGACCTCGCGCGCCACATCGTTTTTGTGCAGGGCTTCGTCCAATTTCCCGTCGCGTGCGGTCGCCTCCGCCAACTGGTTGAGGGTGTTCACGATGTCGGGCGCCACGATCGCTCGGTCCTGTTCCAACAACCTCTGCCGCTCGCGCCGCTCTGGGGCGGTGAGCAAAGCCTCCACGAGGTCGCGCTTGGCGTCGGAAACGCGCACGACTTTCCACACCTTGTCCTGCTTCACGCACTCGAAGTTCGTCACCCGCTTGCCGAAATCCGGCGAGGGCGCGCCGCTCTTCGTGGTAGCAGTGATGTCGCTGTAAACCTGCAACCGCGCGCGGTCGCGCTGAATGTTCTGCTTGAGGATGGTCACCTGCTTGACCTGGAGGTTATCGTTCGCGTCCAGCAGTTGCTGGGCGGTGTTGCGATAGGTCGTGAGGTCCTTTGCCTCCGTGCTCCACAGCGCCAGGTGTTCATTGAGGTTCTTCTGAGCGTAGGTCTCGTAGAACTTGTGGATGAGGGCTTTGAGGTCCGCTGCATCGTCCGCACGGGCGGGATGCAAACGGGTCAATGCTAATACGCCGACTGCGACAAACGTTGCAGGAATGAAAATGCTACGCTTCAATGCTGTGTTTCCTCCTCCCAAAATCGTCCTCGTCCTCGTCGTCCCCGTTCTCGAACCTCACAAACGACGAGGATGCGGACGAGGACGACGAGGACGATTTTCATGCGGTGGGGTGCGTCAACGACGCATGAGGGACTCCTCCAAAAATGGCTCCCTTGAGAATGTCCCACCGATATCACTAACACGGATAGGAAAGCAAAATCTTATCCGTGGTCGTGTTATCCGTGGGATGTTTTCCTCCGTCGAGGCATAATATTTGACGACACACGACAGCGCGACCTTCGTGCCGACATTCTGCACCCGCAGTTTACCCATGAGCCCGTGAGGTCTGGACCCTCCACTTGCCCACCGCCGCCGACAGTGATTTCGCCGAACACCGCTAATCCGAAAGAACTGGCAGCGACGCCCGTCCCTCCTTTTCTGGGCACTTTGAACGATCAAGCGTCGCGACGTTTCCTTATACTTGCTGTAACGCTCATTTCCTCTTCTCTAATTAAACTTTTGCGTTTTCCTTTCGCGCCTCTTCGCAGAATCCATAGCCGCAGGCTTGACGCCTGCGACTAGACTTTGGCACTTTTTGAGGGGAAGATGTCCTCCGGTTAAAATTGAGTAGTTTTTAAAATCCCAGAAAATCGGAGGACATCATGAAAGAAGATAACATAGCCAGAGGGATTCAGACCAGAGAGCGGTCGTTGCTCAAGGAATTGGTTGCCTTGCTGCAGGCGCATCGTGGGGCCGCCAAGCAGCAGCGGAGTTAGGGGCGAGTCGAGGCGTTAGGGATGGCCGAGGTGTTCCCCTTTGGGCGCAAAACGATGACACAGCGGTTGGTGAGCCTGAGAGCGACCGAGCAGGATGGGAGCGCCTGGTATCGGTTGTTGAGTGTGCCGCGAGTGGATCAGGAGAAGTTGAGCCAGACGCTGACGCCGCAGACGGTGCGGCACGTGCCCCCGAGCGAGCC
>JANWYM010000752.1 GCA_025055355.1 Abditibacteriales bacterium | reverse complement strand
GCACGACCTGCGTATTTACAAGTTTTGATGAAAATAGCCGACCTAACCCACAACGCCGAGACGGCGCGTCCCTCCGCCTGCGCTCAGGATCAACCCTGCCCGCCCGCGCCCCTCGCGTGTTCCGTCGTCGTTCCCGTTTACAACAGCGAGGAAATTCTGCCCGAGTTGGTCGCTCAACTTGCCCGCGTCCTCCCCACGTTCGCCGACCGCTTTGAGGTCGTGCTGGTCAACGACGGCAGCCGCGACCGCAGTTGGGACGTGATTTGTCAGTTGAGTCAAGAGTATCCTTGGGTGCATGGCATCAACTTGATGCGCAACTACGGACAGCACAATGCCCTGCTCTGCGGCATCCGCGCCGCGCGTTACGAAATCATCGTGACCATGGATGACGACTTGCAGCACCCGCCCGAGGAAGTGCCTAAGTTGCTGGATAAATTAGCGGAAGGCTACGACGTGGTCTACGGCACGCCGCAGAAAGAGCAACACGGTTTGTGGCGCGACCTCGCCTCCCAAGTGACGAAGTTGGCGCTGCAAAGCGCGATGGGCGCGCAGAACGCCCGCAACGTTAGCGCGTTCCGCGTGTTCCGCGCTCGCGTGCGCGACGCCTTCACTGACTACCGCAGCCCATACGTGTGTATTGACGTGCTGCTGACGTGGGGCACAACGCGCTTCGCCGCCGTCCCCGTGCGCCACCAGCCGCGCCACAGTGGAGTGTCGAACTACACCTTCCGCAAACTGGTCACGCACGCTCTCAACATGATGACGGGCTTCAGCACGCTGCCCTTGCAATTGGCGAGTTTGATGGGGTTTGCATTGACGCTGTTCGGCGTGGGCGTGCTAACTTACGTCGTAGGGCGCTGGTTCATTCAGGGCAGCGTGGTGCCAGGGTTTCCGTTTCTTGCGTCCGTCATCGCCATCTTCTCTGGGGCGCAACTGTTTGCGTTGGGCATCATGGGCGAGTACCTGGCGCGGATGCATTTCCGCATGATGGAGAGACCGACTTATGCAGTAAGAGAAGAGATAGTGAGCGATGCCCGTGTGACGTCGAGCACGTGCAGCAACAACACCTGTGAGAACAAGAACTGAAGAAGACATGTGGAGAGTTCTCGTATTTCCATCCTGTAACGAGCCGGGGCTTGAAATCATCACCTCGCTCGCCAAGAGTAACAAGATCGCTCTCTTCGGCGGAAGCAGTTACAACTTAGACTACGATCCATCTCGCTTAATTCTCAAGAATCACCTCCTCTGCCCAGACTACTATGATAGGCACTTCAAAAGGGATTTTCAGAAGGTGATAGATGACTACCAAATAGACATCGTCTTTCCCTCGATGGATGTTTTGGTGGCTGAGTTTTCTCGATGGCGATTGCCAAACACGACGTTTATCGTAACGAATACGGAGGCAGCGACGTTGTTTCTCTCCAAATCAAAAACCTACGAACGCCTGAAAAACGTCGTGCCTGTGCCGCGCCTATACGACGCCGACCACGTGGAATTCCCTGCCTACGCAAAACCTGACTGCGGAAGCGGCTCGCGCGAGGCGATGATGATCAACACAGACGAAGAACTTCACTTGGCACGGAAGAGGGGTTTATTGATTAGCGAGTTCCTGCCTGGAGACGAGTTCACAGTAGATTGCTTGAACGACCTCAACGGACGCCTTCTGTTTTCAAACGTGCGCGTCAGAGGGCACATCGGGCGCGGTATTGCGTTAGGCACGCGAGACGTGTTTTATCCCGAAATTAGCGATAATGTGAGGCGCATCGCCCAGGAGGTGAGAATTGAAGGTCCATGGTTCGCCCAGTTTAAAATCAGCCGGGACGGACAGCCGAAATTGATGGAAGTCAACGCCCGCGTCGCCGGGTCCATGTCGTTGACACGATTGTGCGGCGTAAACATCCCGTTGATGTCCGTGTTCCTATTCAAAGGCTACGAAGTGAGAGTGCCTCAAGCAAGGACGGGGGTCTTGCTCAACCGTTGTTTACGCAACCTTGGTGAAGTAAATGATTTCAAGTGGGTTATCTGGGATTGGGATGACACGATTCTACGCAAGGACGGCAAACCCGACCCTGACGTGATTGCCTGCCTCTACGATTACAACAACCGGGGGATCAAGCAGATCCTTATCAGCA
>JANWYM010000751.1 GCA_025055355.1 Abditibacteriales bacterium | reverse complement strand
CCAGCCCTGAGAAGACGCCCTTGCCTTCACCGTCAAAGACGGCATAAACGCGCTTCCAACGTCCCGTGAGCAGCAAGCAGCCGTAGTATGCCGCCTCATCGTGCGCCTGCTTGAACACGACATTTAAGCCCCCCTCGTTCATCTCGCCGCTGGGTGGCACGTGCGTCCATTCCGCGTCATCGCCGTCCACCGTCGCGCGCATCGCCCAAACGAACGGCTGCCACGGGTAAAGCGGATATGGGTCAACATCATCGTTCAGTCCATCGCCATCGCTGTCGGGATGGGTCGGATGGGGTTTGAACGCCTGAAACGGTGGCTTGTTCCAACTCGACTGAAGACAACACGGCACCCACGTGCTTAACTGAACTTTCTGCAAGTCGCCTATGTTACCATCAGTGGCTTTCTTTTTCGGGCTGCTGCCGAAGCGTTTCTCATCCAACGGCAGGCGCGGGTCGTCGTCAGGAAATCCATCTTCGTCGGCGTCCTTGACCGTGATCGGGTAGCCGAAATACATCCGCAGCCATTGCGCGTCGGTAAGCGTGCGGTCCCAGAACGCCATGCCGTCCCAGTGTTCACCGTGTCGGTCGCTGGTGGACCATGTGTTCTCATGAATCGTGCCATCGGGGCGCTTCTCTCTGCGCCGCGCCTCATAGTGGTTGAACACGATGCGGTCATCTTCGCGGTGGCTCAAGGAGAACGCGCCGTAGGATTCCAGCTGGTGATGAAACTCGTGACACACCAGCCACGCCGTATCCCCACCGCCCAAGAATTGTGAGCGGGCGGGAACCCCCTGCGGAAACCCATCCACCCCATAGGTTCCGCCGCCGCTGTTGTAGAACTCCCACTTCTTCGCCGCGTTGTTCCAACGTCGTGGAAACGCCTGCTCGATTTGCCCTGCAAACGGGCGCTCCTCAAAGACGGGTTCTCGATTGACCTTCAGCGGGTTCTTAGTGTCCACGATGGTGAACTCCCCACCGCCCGGCCCGCGAAAGTCGGCGTTGGGATAACTGCGGCACGCCTCCCAGCCCTTGTAGAAAGCATCCACGTGGGGTGGCTCCGCGCTCCACCGCTGCCACCTCTCATCCACCTGAATCTGAAAGTCCACCCACAGCCGCATACCGCTGTTGACCCAAAAGAAGCGCGATACCGTTGCATATTCGCGCCGTATGAGGTCAATCTCCTCTGAGGTCAACTTCTGGGGCGGTGTTGCCACCACGCCCTTCGCATCGTGCGCCGAGGCGACGTTAATGACGTTCGGCATGAGGAGAACCTTGACAGGAAGATGAATGATGGTCTTCATTCCCTTCGGCGCTTGGGTAGCAACCGCAAACTCGCGTCGCCACGGCGGGCTGGCACCCCAGTTCTTCTCCTGCGCCGTCGGCTTCGCCGCCGGGTCATAGATGCGATAGAAGTAACGCCTGCCCGGCTTCAGCCCACTGACCGTGATGGTGTGAAACGTCCGTCTCCCCGCTGCACCGTCCACGACGCGCCACGCGAGGGGCGAAGGGGGAGAGTAGGCGGGACGCCACGCCACCATTGGCACATCCCCCTCGCGCACCTGCACCCGCGTTTCGCACGGCTCGGCGGTGAAGTATTGCAAGGTGAAACTCGTTTTGGAAATCATCGTCACGGGGCGTGTGGGGTCAAGCAGGGGCGCGGCGTCACCAGCGGGCGTGGTCACTCTACCTTGGGCGGGGAAGATTGAAACGACGAACGGGGAAACGACGAGAAAAATTAGGCTGTGCTTCATTGTGCTAACCTCGTTATGTCGCATCATTTTGGCGTTCATCATACCATGTCTCTGGAGTCCGGTCAACGCGCCCGCGTTTGCGTCGTGCACGTTGTCTTGTTAGAATCAGGCTGCCAATCTCAGCTTGCCGTCATTGCGAGCGGAGCGAAGCAATCCCCTCCGCGAAGAAATGGCTTCGCTTCGTTCCCCACCACGAAGCAAGCCCTCATTTGGAAAGGCAAAGAGCCCCTGCGAGCCGCCCCTGCGACTTCCCCTTCCCTGGGGGAGAGGATAGAAGGCGTCAGCAACCGTATAACTTTCGCCCTAAACTTGCTATGCCCCCATCACTGGCACACAATTTGCGCACAAAGGGATATGTGGAATAAAGCCAAGAACTAACCGAGGA
>JANWYM010000750.1 GCA_025055355.1 Abditibacteriales bacterium | reverse complement strand
CAGTCGGGGGTCACATCGTACACCCCCGCCCAACCGCCTTTGGAAAAGCCGCGCTCCATCGCGGGGTAGCGGTGCAGCAGGTGCGCAGTGAACGCCTCCACGCTGCGCCACTCAATCCCCTCGTTGTAATGGTCGGGGTCAACGATGTTCTCCGCGTCCTTCGGGTCGAGCGAGCCGATGATAATGAGGTCTTTCCCCTCAGGGCGCATGTAAGTCTTGCGGATGAAATCCCCGTAAACCACGGGCGGCTTGCCGAAATCCGGCGGGCGACGGAAGACGGCGATTTCGTGGCGGCTTGGTTCCAGCGGAACGTCAATCCCCACCATCCGCGCCACGCGCCGCCCCCACGCCCCGGCGGCGTTGACCACCACAGGCGCATGAAACTCTCCCTTCGTCGTGACCACGCCGCGCACCTTGCCTTTTTCAATCAAGATGTCAGTGACCTCTGTGCCTTGCAGGATGCGCGCCCCCGCCTCCTTCGCCCGCGCCGCAAACGAAGTCGTCGTCGACGCCGGGTCGCAATAGCCGCCCTCCGGTTCGTAGGCGGCGGCAACGATGTCCTCTGTAAACAGGTTGGGGTCGAGTTGATTGATTTCGTCCCGATAGACAACGCGCGTGTTGATGCCGACGCTCTGCTGCAACGCAACGTTGCCCTTGAGCGCATCAAGGTCTTGCTCCGTTGCGCCGACCATGAACCCCGTGTTCACGAAGTCGCACGTTCCGCCCACAACCTCGGAGAAGTTCTGAAACACGCGCAAACTCTTCAGCGCCATCTTCGCGGTCTCTTCATTGGAGTAGTGCTGGCGCACAATCGCGCTGGAGCGCCCCGTCGGTCCCGACGCCAAAAAGTTCTTCTCCAACAGCACGACGTCCCTCACGCCGCGCTGCGTCAGGTGGAATGCAATGCTCGCCCCATTGCATCCGCCGCCGATGATGATAACGTCTGCGGTCTCTGCCATGCTGGGTCAATCCTCCTCGTCCTCGTCGCCAGCCGCCGGTGAGGTTCGAGAACAAGGGCGACGCCGAGGACGAGGACGATTTTAATACACAAACTCCCTTATGTCATACACCGACACCCTCGGCGACTCCGCCGCCGCGAACCGCAGACCGCCGCGTATTTGCTCCATCTGTGCCCACATCTCAGCGTCGCCCAAGGGACGAATCCCCTCTTCCGCCAGGCGTCGGCCATAATCCCAGTCCTCCCGTTCCACCAGCGGAGAGAAGTAGATGAAATCGTCCTCGTCGAGGGGCAGCGCGTTGAGGACTTGGACGGTGCGCTCCACGTGCTGCCGCGCAAACCTCTCTCCTCCCGCGCCCAACAGGATGATGACGCCGACGCTCACCCCTGCGCGTTTGAGGTGCATGATAACCTCCCGCGCCTCCGCGCTTGTGGCGGGTTTGTCGAGGAAGCGCAGCAACTCGTCATCGCCTGTCTCCAAGCCGATGTAAACCCGCTTCAGTCCCCACCCGCGCAGGGCGGCGTAATCGCGCCAAGTTTTCTTCTGCCCGCTGAACAGGTCGAGGAAAGCATAAACGCCGTCGAACTGCCCTGGGCGGTGCGGTCCTGCGCCGTTGTCGCCTGCAGGAGAGTTTCGCCGCGACATCGGCAATTCCTCATGGAGGATGTCAAAAAATTCCAGCAGGCGCGGCTGGGGCGTGACGAGGGCGTTGGCGTCGCCCAAAAAAACGCTGCGCCGCATGGCGAGCGCGTCGCCGAAGTAGGTCTTGACCTCGCGGACGTGCTGGCGGAACTCCTCTGCCGTCTTGATGCGGAAGCGCATCCCGCGATAGAACGTGCAGAACGTGCAGCGGTTGTAATGGCAGCCCTCGGTCGCCTGCAGCACCAGGGCGAGATACTGGTCGGGCGGCAGTATGTTGATGGGACGATACAACGAGAGAAACCGCAAGCGGTCGAACTCCAGCGCGTCGAAGTCGTAGCGGATGATACGCTCCAACGTCCGCGCGGCTTCGCGGCGGGCTTGCGCGGCGTTGTCGCGGGGCGCAACCACATACGCCTTGCCCCCCACGACGGCGTTGTAGATTTTTGTCATCCGCGCGCCGACTTCTTCAATGACCTCCCAACTCTCCACCTCCGACAGCCGACGATACACATAGCCCCCCCGCCGTGCGGAGACGCGC
>JANWYM010000074.1 GCA_025055355.1 Abditibacteriales bacterium | reverse complement strand
AAGAGCACCTGCCCCAACATCTCTACGGTCGTGGGCGTTGCCAATTTGCCTAACGTGCGAGCGGCACGTTCCCATATCTTGCCCCGTCGCGGCAGGTCCGCCAGCGCGTCTACCACTGCGTCTCCCCCGATGCGCACCAGCGCTTGTACGGCGGCTTCACACACGTTGGGGTCGCTATCGCTGAAAAGGTTCACCAGAGCCGGGATGGCGGTCTCGCTCCGCCGTTCTCCCAACGCCTCTGCTGCCGCACGACGGGTCTCTGGGTCGGGCGCTTGCAGGTCAGCGATGAGCAGGTTCACGTCTTGCGTGACGGTATGCATCAGCGGCACGCTCCTTTCACACTCTCGGTCAAACAGGGACCGCGTTTGTTGAGCCTCATTATAGCACAACGCGGGGGAAGTGACAAAAGTTTTATGACTGCACCCCCGTCGCCGCCACCTTGACGGTTGCCTGTATTCGCAGGCATTCATTTAGCCTGGAGCCGAATCTGTCAGACCTCTGGGTGATTTCGATCGGGAGGTTCTCCGATAGGCTCTTAGCGGTCAGGAGGAGTCGTCCTTTTGCTTTGCCGCCTCCCACCGCTTATAATAGGCTTGATGCACGTCACCCACAACCAATCCGGCTTGACCTTGCGCTCCGTCGCCGTCGGCTTAATCGGCACGGCGATTTTGGGGTTGGTGACACCCTACTGCGACCTCGTACTGCAAGGGACGTGGATTGCCGCCTGCCATCTGCCCATCGGTGCGTTCGTGCTGTTCCTCGTGCTGCTGTGCGGTGTCAACGCCGCGCTGAAAATCATCGGGACGCGCTTTGGCTTCACAGCGCGCGAACTGCTGACCAGTTACAGCATGATGCTGGTCGGCGCGGGCATTCCCTCGTTTGGGCT
Organism: Abditibacteriales bacterium; assembly: GCA_025055355.1. Classification (GTDB taxonomy): domain Bacteria; phylum Armatimonadota; class Abditibacteriia; order Abditibacteriales; family JANWYM01; genus JANWYM01. The sequence continues at coordinate 10,990 of JANWYM010000074.1, read as the reverse complement.
GACGGAATACCTGTTCCCCTCGCTCGTCGGCGCGTATTACTACGCCCGACCGGAGAACCGCTGGATTGAGGAGACCTACCGATATCTGCCCCAATGGATGTTCCCCTGGAACGTCAAGGACGCGATGCGCGCCGTCGGCGCCTCGCCACCGCCGGAGAACTGGGTGGACAAACTTTACGAGCATCTGCCCACGTGGGCGCTGCCGCAAGGCAAACAGGTCGTCGTCGGATTCTACGAGGGATTGAAGCCGCATCAAAGCATTCCCTGGGGTGCGTGGGTCGTGCCGATGGTGGCGTGGACGTTTCTCGCGCTGACGTTCTTCTTCACCCTCATCTGCCTCAGCGTGATCCTACGCAAGCAGTGGATTGAGCGCGACCGCCTTATCTTTCCGCTGGTGCAACTCCCGCTGGACATGGTGCGCGAGGTGGAATCATCCGCCCGCATCCCGCCGTTCTTTAGGAACAAAACTATGTGGTGGGGCTTCGCCCTTCCCGCGTTCGTTCACTCCGTCAACGGCTTGAACTTCTACTTTCCCTTCCTGCCCAAGATACCGCTGGAGGTCCCGCTCAATCCCTACCTGCAAGGTCCCGCGTTCAGCCAGATTGGACCGTTCATCATCCTCGTTCACTTCTCCATCATCGGCTTCACCTACCTGCTGTCGGTGGAACTGTCGTTTAGCCTGTGGTTCTTCTTCTTCTTCTACATGGCGCAATCCATCGTCCTATCACTCTACGGGATTCAGATGAAAAATATCCCCGGCTACGCCACCCCTGCGCACGCTGGGCTGCAAATGTTGGGCGCATTTTTAGCGATCGTGGGCTACATGGCTTGGGCGGGTCGGGAACATCTCCACAATGTGCTGCGAACCGCGATGCCCGTTCGGGTGGTTGGGTGGTTGGGTGGCTCGGTGGTAAAACCATCTCACCTCTCAACCACCCAACCACTCAGCCACCCTGACGCCGACGAACCTCTGCCCTACCGCGTGGCGGTTTGGGGTGTGGGACTGGGGATTCTGGTGATGTCCGCGTGGTGCAAAGCAGCGGGGGCGTCGTTCACGGTCGCGCTGCTCAGTTGGGTCATCGTGCTCATCATCGCCATCGTGCTGACGCGGTTCGTGTCGGAGGGCGGGCTGCTGTTCGTTCAAGCGTTTCGCCCCAGCGATTTGATGATTGCCGCCGTTGGCTCAGCGCCGATCGGGGCGCCGACGCTTACAGTCATGGCGTTCGTGGAGAAAGTGTTCATGTTCGACCTGCGGACGTTCATGATGCCGAGCCTGATGGACAGTTACCGCCTCGCCGACAGCGCCCACCTCAACAAGCGCAAGTTACTCCCCGCGCTTCTTGCTGCCATTTTGGTTGCCATCGCCTCATCCTACTGGTCACTGCTCACGCTCGTCTACCATCGCGGCGCGGTGAAGATGATGACCGGCGCCGGCGGCTGGTTTCTCAGCGCGAGCCCGCAGCAGCAACTCACCTTCGCGCTCTCCTACATTAACGACCCGCGCGCCCCCACGCCTTTCACGTGGATCTGCCTCATCATCGGCGTCATGGTGACGCTGTTCCTCTACTTCATGCGGGCGCGGTTCACGTGGTGGTTTCTGCACCCCATCGGCTACGCGATGGGACCGAGTTGGCCCATGATTCAACTCTGGTTCTCCATCCTCGTCGGCTGGCTGTGCAAGTGGGTTATTCTCCGCTACGGCGGCATGGCGGGCTTTCGTCACCTGCGCCCGTTTTTCATGGGCTTGATCGTGGGCGAGTTCACGGCGGCGGGCGCGTGGCTCATCATTGACGCAATTTGCGGAAAGTCGGGACATCGGTTCTTCTTATTTTAACTAAACTTTTGCGTTTTGCCTTCTCTTTCGAGAGTGCCTGTCATTGCGAGCGGAGCGATTGCTCCGCTCCGCTCGCAATGACAGGCATTTTCGAAGGGGCAGGCGAGACGCGAAAGTTGAGGTTTTAAGAATAGCGGTGCATTGATGTCAGCATCGGAGCATTTGACAGAGCGCTCTGCCGCTTGTTATACTCTGCCCGTAATGTTTGAGCCTAATTTGTGGAGGTTTTTTAAATATGCCTATGCAACTCACGCCCGAACAACTCAATGCCTACCAGCAGGACGGCTACGTGGTGGTGGAGGACTTGGTCACGCCCGCAGAGGTCGCCGCGCTGCGGCAGCGGGTCTGGGAATACACGCACGGCGGGCGTCCATGGGGCAACCTGAAAGTGCAGGTGGAGCCGCGCGTGCAGCGGGGCGAACTGCGGGTGGAGCATCCTGGCGACGGCATCCGTAAAATTGACTACCTCGTGCAGGAGGACGACCTGTTCCGCCAGTTGGGGTTGCATGAAAACATCGTCAGCATCATTGAGCAGATTCTCGGACCGGACATCAAAATGTTCCGCAACAGTTTGCTCCTCAAGCCGCCGGAGGTCGGCTCGCAGAAGGGCTGGCATCAAGACTCACCCTACTGGCCGATTGGGCCGATGGACCTCTGCTCCTGCTGGTTTCCGCTCGATGACGCGACGCTGGAGAACGGCTGCATGTGGGCGATCCCCGGCTGGCACAAAAAAGGTCCGCTGCCGCACGTGCACGTCACCGATGATAACGTGATTGCGGAAGGCGCGTATGATGAGGCGCTGGGCGTGGCGATTCCCATGCGCGCGGGCAGCGGGTTGTTTTTCCACTCATTGCTCCCGCACTACACCGCGCCGAACCGCTCCAACAAATGGCGGCGAGCGATCGCTTTGTCCTACATGTCCGCCCGGTCGCGCTACACGGGACCCGGCGAAAGCCCGCAGTATTTTCACGTCAAGGGCAATACCTATCCGGGGTGCGTGCGGTAAATCGTCCTCGAACGCGAACTCCCGAACGACCGACGACGAGGACGAGGACGATTCCGCGACGGCGTCGCGGGCTACTTTCATAACGGCTCTGGCGTCCCCAACTTGTTAGGGTTAAGTGGCAGGACACCCCGAACCAGTTCGGGCGTCCGTCGGCATGAACAACGGCTATGAAGTTGACGGATTTAATTGGCAGACGGGTGCAGGTCTGGAGTTTCACCGCCAGCGAGGACCACTGGGATGACGGTCGGCTGGAGGACGTGGACGAGCAGTGGGTGCGCCTCAAAACTTCTGACGGCAGGACGATGCTGTTTCCCACGCGCAACGTGCGGCTGATTAAGACGTTGGATAAGGACGAGGGGTGACGGCGTGACCCCGATTGAAATCGAGGGGTGCCGATAACTAAGTCCGCATGTTCATGCCGCTCTTCATTCCCCCCGCCGATTTCGTCGTCGGGAACCCGCCGGGGGTCAACTGGGAGAGTTTGCCACTTTGAAAACATTCGTGTCCCCCGTTACTCCCCAGCAAACCCGACGCATCGGCGGCTGGCGGAGTTGTCGCGCCAGGCGCACGCCATAGCGTCGGGAGAGGCGGCGGGGGTTTTAGCGGAGGTGGAGCGGGAAGTGGATGAGTGCGCGGCTAAGGTGTGGGGGCTGACGGGGGAGGAGTTGGCGGCGGTACAGAGGAGTTTGCGGGGGTAAGAAGTTATGAGAGAATCAACGGTGGAGGTGAGAACGACGGCAACGATGACAGTAGAAGAAATCTACGAGCGGCACGTCAAGCCGCTGTCTGTGGCAGAGCGGCTGCGGTTGCTGGCAATGACGGCGCAGGACCTGGCGCAGCAACCCTCAGAGCCGACCGTCAAGCGTAAACGCAGCATCATGGAACTGCACGGGTTGGGCAAAGAGATCTGGGAAGGCATTGACGCGCAGGGATACGTCAACGAGCTGCGGAAGGAATGGGACCACCGTCCATGACGAAACCGGACGACGCACTGGCAGGAGTTACCCGACTGGGATTCGACACCGCCCCCATCATCTACTTCGTCGAAGCGCACCCGCAATACGACGCGCTGGTGGTGGAGTTGTTTCAGCGGGTCGCCGATGGCATACTCACGGGTTTCACTTCAGCTATCGCTCTGACAGAGGTGCTCGTTCACCCGCTCCGTCACGGCGACGCGCATCTTCAGCAACAATATCGTGACCTGCTGCTGAACAGCGACAACTTTGAAACCCGTTCGGTGGACCCTCACGCCGCGCAATGTGCCGCCGACCTGCGCGCCCGTTATAACCTGCGCACGCCTGACGCCCTGCAAATCGCCGCTGCGATGGACGCGGGTTGTGAGGCATTTCTAACCAGTGACGCCACATTGCAGCGCATCACGGAACTGCGCGTGCTGGTATCGGACGACTTGGAGTTGTGAAGCCGATGAACCCGCTCTCTTCTCTCCAACCCTGTCTCGCGGCTCTCGCTCAACACTGTGACATCCTGCCCACGGGGGGCGGCGCGGCGGAGGCGATGATTCAGCCCGACGCCGACGAGCGCGACGACGAACTCCTCAGCGGCCATGCCGAGAAGAACTCCCCTCCCTCAAGGGGAGGGGAAAGATAGGGAGGGCAACCGCGCAACGTTTGTCCTTATCACAATTGAAAATTTGAAGAGGAGGAAAACATGGCGCACACTATCGTCAAAACCCGATATGGGTTCGTCGGCGTCGCCGCCAGCGCGAAGGGCATCAGGCGGGTGTTGCTGCCGCGCGCGGAGGAGGAAGCCGTGCGGCGCGAGTTGAATGGAGCGGAGGACAACTCGCCGCAGGCGAGGGCTTGGGTGCAAAGCGCGGCGGAAAAATTGCAACGCTACTTTCGCGGTGAAAGCGTCGAATTCAATGAGCCGCTGGATTGGGACGGAGCGCCTGCGTTTTACTGCCGGGTGTGGAATGAACTGCTGAAAGTGGGGCGCGGGGAGACGGTCAGTTACGCGGAGTTGGCGCGGCGCGTGGGAGCATCGCGCCGCGCGGCGCGGGCGGTGGGGCAGGCGATGGCGCACAACCCCATTCCCGTCATTGTGCCCTGTCACCGCGTCCTGCGCAGCGATGGCTCGCTCGGCGGGTTCGGTGGCGGTTTGCGGCTGAAGCGGAAGATGTTAGAATTAGAAGGGGTTGAGAGTTAAATAGTCAACGATTAATCGTCAATGGAACGGCAGATGGGCGCCTGCGATATCGTTAGCTCGCCCCATTTAACCATCCACCATGAACCATTGACCGTTGACCAGAGGGGGGCTCAGCGATGCGGCATTTCATTCTGCGCGCGATTGTCTCCGGCGTGGGGTTGTTGTTCGTCGCCAACGCGTTCTTTCGGGATAGTATCATTATCGAGGGCGTGGTCGCTTCGATTTTAGCGGTGGCGGTGATTGGCATCGTCAACGCGCTGGTGCGTCCGCTTTTGTTCGTGGTGAAGATTTTTACCTTCCCGGTCAACCTCCTGACGTTGGGGCTGTTTGGGTTGATTCTCTCATGGGTCGTCAACGCGCTGATATTTCTGGTCGTGGGGAACGCGGAGATGATTCCGGGCTTTCAGGTGAAGGGGTTCATTCCCGCGCTGCTGGGGTCCTTCGCGCTGTCAGTGATTAACTCCTTGGCGACCATGCTCATCGGTCGCACCAAAGAGGACGACAGATGAACTCTCAGGAGAGTCGGTCGCTGCAATTTGTCATCATCACCGGCTTGTCGGGGGCGGGGAAGACGCAGGCGATTCGCTGCTTGGAGGATTTCGGTTTCTTCTGCGTGGACAACTTACCGCCCGCGTTGCTGCGCACGTTCGCGGAGTTGTGTCATCGCTCCGAGGGGGTCCGTAAGGTCGCGCTGGTCATTGACATTCGGGGCGGGCAGTTTTTCGGCGAACTGTTTCAGGCGCTGGATGCGCTCAAGGAGTTGGGGCAGAGTTATCGGATTCTCTTTCTGGACGCCGACGATGAGACATTGGTGAAGCGGTTCAAAGAGACGCGGCGACGACATCCGCTGCAAACCGGCGAGGAGGATTTACTCCAATGTATCCGCGCCGAGCGTGTCGCGCTGGCTGAAATCCGCGAGCGCGCCGACCTCATCATCAACACCAGCCACACCGCCACCCGCGAACTGCGCGACCAGATTGCTGAGGCGTTCTTGGGCAGCGAGAAGAACGGAGAAATTCTGGTGAACGTAGTCTCGTTCGGTTTCAAATATGGTATTCCTCTGGATGCGGATATGGTGTTTGACGTGCGGTTTCTGACGAACCCTCATTACGTGCGCGAGTTGGCGCAATTGGATGGCACGTATCAGGAAGTCCGAGATTACGTGCTGCGCGATGCGCTCTCGCGCGAGTATATGCAGCGGTTGTGCGATTTTGTGGGCTTTTCCATGCCGCACTTCATCGCGGAGGGCAAAGCCTACCTGAGCATCGCCATCGGCTGCACCGGCGGGCAACACCGCTCCGTCGTGGTGGCTAACGAACTGGCGCAGTTCCTCAAGGACAAGGGGTATCGCGTCAACGTGCATCACCGCGACATCGTCCGTAAAAGAGCGGAGGTGACAGCCCCACCTTCTGAGGCTGGCTGAGGTTGACTGAGGTGGGTTAAGGTTGTTGAAAGCAAACTTAGCCAACCGCAGCCAACCTGAGCCAACTTCCTACGAAGCAAAGACGTATGAATTCTTTCACTGAAAGCCCAGCGGCTTCGGCACCGCACCCGATTGTCGTCCGACTCAAGCGTCTGCGCAAGTGGCTGCATCCGGGCATGGGGGTCAAGCGGTGGGGGCTGATGGTTTTTGGGGGCGTGGGGTTGACGAGCTTGGGCGTGGCGATTGCCCGCGACCTCGACCTCGCCTGGCCTGTCATTGAGTTTCTTTACAAAGTCACCAACCAACTCGTGCCCCATACCGTCAGCGGTGGGGTCATTGCGTTCATCGGTCTGATATTGGTGGCGGTGGGCGTGCGACAGACGGTGCGCTCGATCGCAGCGGTCCTCGCGCCAGACGACAAGCCGTTGGTGGATGTCATCTACGAGAAGCGGCAGTTGGAGCGGGGCTATCGCGTGGTGGTCATCGGCGGCGGCACGGGACTGTCGGTGCTGCTGCGGGGCATCAAAAAACATACGAGCAATATCACAGCCGTAGTCAACGTCGCCGACGACGGCGGCAGTTCCGGGCGACTGCGCGAGCGCGGCTACGCCCCGCCGGGGGACATTCGCAACTGCCTCGTCGCGCTGGCTGACGTAGAGCCGCTGATGGAGGAACTGTTCCAGTATCGCTTCAGCGGCATGGGCAGCGACCTCGACGGGCACTCGTTTGGCAACCTGTTCATCGCCGCGCTGACGGATGTGACGGGCAACTTTGAGAAGGCGGTCGAAGCCACCAGCAAAGTCCTCTCCATTCGCGGGCGCGTCCTGCCCGCCACGCTGGAGGACGTGAAACTGGGGGCGCGCCTGGAGAACGGTCAAGTCATCATTGGCCAGACCAAAGTGAATCAGGCGACCTCACCAATTGAGCGGGCGTTTTTAGAGCCTGCCTGCCCGCACCCCTTGCCCGAAGTGCTTGAAGCCATCCGCGACGCTGAGGTCATCGTGATTGGTCCGGGGAGCCTTTATTCGTCCATCATGCCTAACCTGCTCGTGCCGCAAATCGCGGCGGCGGTGCAGGCGTCAAAAGCCCTCAAAATCTACGTGTGCAACGTCATGACACAGCCGCGCGAGACGCTGGGCTACACGGCGTCCGACCACGTCCGTGCCATCATGCGACATGCGGGTGAAGGGCTGATTGACTTCGTGCTGGTCAACACCAAGAAGCCGTCGACGCCTGTGCTGGAACGCTACCGTCAGGCGGGCGCAGACTACGTCGAGCCAGACATCGAGAACATTACTGCCTTAGGGATGACCCCCATCACGGGCGACTTCATCAATGAAACCCTCGTCGTGCGCCACGACTCGCAGAAGTTGGCGGACGCGATCTTTCTGCTGGTGGAGCAGAGCCGACGGTGAATGCAGGGCTAATCTCATTGCGAGGAGCGTAGCGACGAAGCAATCCCTCACGTATGAGATTGCTTCGCTCCGCTCGCAATGACAGGTTGCGGCGTTGCTGCGCGGGCGGTCAAGGGGGTGAGAACACGCACGAGATTGCTTCCCTCCGCTCGCAATGGCAGGTATTGGAACTTACTGTGAGTCTATTGCAAAAAACCTCGGGAGTCCTCAACCTATTGAGGGAAAAAGCCTCTGCACCAGTTCGGGACTCCATTTGGGGATAGGCTCTAAGGGGTATGCGCCAATCGCTTTTTGTTGCTCTCTGTCAACGAATCTTTAGCGAATCAACCGAATCAGGGCTGGCAGGGACGCCCGCCCCTACTGCGTTGGTCGGTTTCTTATTCGTTGACAGAGACTCCCGATAAACGGGTTGATGCAGACCCCTTAACTAAGTGGGCGTTGGCAAATATTCTTTGAAAGGGAGGCTTGAACATGAAACAGCAACTTCCAACGTGGGTGGTCGTGTTAGTGCTGGCGGTCGTCATCGGGGGGATTGTGGCTTACGCTTTCAAGGCGACCAGCGTGCAGCGGGGAGTCGGAGAGCCACCTGCGCCGCCCCCGCCAGGGGTGGGAATTCCCGGCGGGATGGGTGGCAGCAGTGGCGCACCGCCAGGAGGTGGCGCGGCATCGTCGCCTACGGCGCCGCAAGAGGAGAAGAAAGACAGCGAGAAGAAGTGAACCACCGTGAGGCGGAAGGCGTGGGCATGGGCGGGGTGCTGCGTGCTGATAGCAGGCGTCGTTGCCTTCACGCAGCGGGCGCGATTGTGGGAGTGGCGGCTGCGCTGGGCGTCGCTGTCGGCACTGAGTGAACTCGCCGTTGCCCGTCCGCAGGACGCGCGCGTGTTCTATCATCTGGGGGCGCGGCTCGCGGAGAGTGAACGCTTCGCAGAGGCGGCGGGTGCGTTCCAGCGGGCGTTCCAGTTGAACGAGCAGAACCTCGACGCCGCGACGCAGTGGGGCGCGATGCTGCTGAAAATGCGCCGCTACCCTGAAGCGTTTCAGGTGCTGCGGATGGTTGTCGGGCGTGACCCGCAGCAGGCAGAGGCGCATTTCGTGCTGGGCATGTTGTATCTGGAGCGGGCGTCCTACGGGCGGGCGGCAGAGGAGTTTCAGGCGCATCTGCGCTGGCAGCCGCGCCACGCCGAGGCGTGGCACGCGCTCGCTAAGTGCTACGCCGAAACGCAGCGGTTGTCGAAGGCAGAGGACGCGCTCAACCGAGCCATCGCGCTGAATCCCCACAAGAGCGATTATCTTGTTACCCTCACGCGCGTGCTGTTGCGCACGGGCAAGATGGACGAGGCAGAACGCACCGCGCGCAAGGCAGTGCAGTTGGACATGGCATCGGCAGGCGCGTGGTTTGCGTTGGGGGCGACGCTCGCCCGCAAATCCCCCCTGGCGCAACACGCCGCAGAAGCCGAGCGCGCCCTTCGCCAGTCGTTGGAACTTGCCCCCGGTTTCCCGCTCGCCCACGCGGAGTTAGGCGCGCTGCTGATGGCGCAGTCGCGCTATGCGGAAGCCGCCGCCCATTGGCGAGCCGTCGTGCGCGAGTTGCCCAACGACCCCGATGCGCATTTTCAACTCGCCAAGATTTACCAGCGGCTGGGCGACGAGGAGCGCGCCCGACGCGCAAGGGAGATTTTTCGCCGCCTCAGCGAATACGAGCGGCGGCTCAACGAACTGCAAACGCGCATTCAAGGCGAACCGAACAACGCCGCGCTGCGATTTGAGTTGGGGCGGCTTTACGCCGAGAACGGGCAGTTTCACGATGCCGTCATGTCGTTCCGTGACGGATTGACGATACAACCCAATAATGCAGCGGCGCGGCGGGAGTTGGAGGCGCTGGAGCGGCGCGCCCAACAGCAGGGGATCAATGAGTCAATTCGTCAATGAGCTCGTTGGACAAATGAACGGCTTGGTCGCAGGTCATCGGTCACGGGCATGGGCGTTGCTCGTGTTACTGGCGTTGACGCACGGCTGTCAACAGGGGAGCGCGAAAACTGAAACGCGAAACCCGAAACGCGAAACCCGAATGACGGTTTCTTTCACCGACGTTGCCGCGCGCGCGGGGGTGCGCTTCCGTCTGGGACATAACGGGAAAACCCCGCTCAACATCCTCGAAACCGCCGGCGGCGGCGGTGCGTTCGTGGACTACGACAACGATGGGCATCTCGACATCCTCCTCGTCGGACCTGCCAACCTTGCCCTCTTCCGCAACAACCGCAACGGGACGTTTACTGAGGTAACCCCGCAAGCGTTCCCGCAGATGACGCAAGACATCATACGCAAGACGCTCTGGATGGGCTGCACCAGCGGCGACTACGACAACGATGGCTTCGCCGACCTGTTTGTGACGGGCTACAATCACTGCGCGCTCTTCCGCAACCAACGCGACGGCACATTTCGGGACGTGACGCAGCAAGCGGGCGTCAAGGTGCTCGGCTGGTCGTTGAGCGCGGCGTTCGGCGATGTGGACAACGACGGTTGGCTGGATTTATACGTCACGCGCTACGTTCAGTTCGACGACAAAACGCCCCAGTTATGCAAGGTCGGCAGCCTCCTGTCGGCGTGCGGACCAGAAGCCTACGAACCGCAAAAGGGCGTGCTGTTGCGTAACAACCGTAACGGCACGTTCAAGGACATCACCCGCCAAGCCGGTGTCGCGGATGCCGCTGGCAAAGGCTGGGGCGTCGTTTTCGGCGACTACGATAACGACGGCTGGCAGGACTTTTACGTCGCCAACGATGAGATGCCTTGCGACCTCTACCAGAATTTGGGCAAGGGCAAGTTCAAGAACGTCGGCTTGATCACCGGCACGGCTTACGACGCGCATGGACGCTTGCAGGGCGGGATGGGCTGCGACTTCGGTGACTTCAACAACGACGGACGCCTTGACCTGTTTGTGACGACCTACTTTGAGCAGCCCAAAAGCCTCTACCGCAACGATGGTAACAACGTCTTTGAAGAGGTCAGTTACGCGATGGGCTTGACGCAGCGGACGCTGCCGTTTGTCGCGTTTGGCACCGCCCTGCGCGACCTGGACAACGACGGCTTTCTGGACATCTTCATCGCCAGCGGTCACGTGCGCGACAACGTGCACCTGTTGGACG